>NZ_JAJCHL010000074.1:0-15530 GCF_020554505.1 Caldibacillus sp. 210928-DFI.2.18 | reverse complement strand
ATGGTGACGAGAAAAGGTCTCGTCGCCAAAATAGAGCATTTCTCGCCTCAAAATGACGACGAGAATAAGTTTCGTTGACTAATTGGTTTTAAAGGTGCAAAACTCGAGTAAATAAACATACAATTCCGGTTGTCCCGGATAAACAAAGAACAATATAGGAAGTTTCAAACAGTGGGGAATCGATATCCCTCACTGTTTGTTGTTAAACAAATCGGATGCATGCGGGCTTTTCTTCTACCACCTATTGTATCGACTCAAATCTTCAAACGGGATTCTTTGACTTTCCGTTAGGAGTGGGAAAAAAAGTTTTACGCTTGTCCCGGTTTTTCTTTTAATGTCCGATAACCTCCTTCTAAAAAGATAAGTGGCTCTCCTTCAAATATCTGTAAATTAGTGACTTTCCCAACGATTAAAACATGATCTCCTTCTTCGTATTCAGACGAAACCGTACAGATGATTTGTGCCAAAGTATTAGGAATTACAGGCATTCCATCGAGGAAATCAAATTCGATTTCTTTAGTTGATTTCTTTTTTGAAGCAAAGTGGTTTGAAATATTTATTTGATCTTTATTTAAAACATTCACAGTAAATAACCCACGCTGTTTTATTTTATTTAATGTTTGTGAAGTTTTGTTTAAAGAAATTAATATTAGCATGGGATTTAAAGATACGGACATAAATGCATTTACTGTTGTTGCGAATATTTCCTCATTTATCTCTGTGACGACAATAGTAACCCCTGTCGCAAATTTCCCCATTGCATCACGAAACAAGCGTTCATCCATCGATTCATACACACCCTCTCCAATATTTAAAACGAAATGAAACCAATCACTATTCGACAATTTTATGATGTTTTTTAGAACAAACAACAAGTTGATTGTTCATTCGTATCAAAAAAGTTTTCTCTATTATAACAAACTTGTGACGAATATGTGGCAATAATGCTTCATGCTGTTAGTAAAGGGTAAAAAGCAGAATATCAAACTACTGGAATTATAGAACTGTGGAATTAAACACATTTAAAAATGATTTTTATTAAGCAAAATATTTTATTATAATAGGGTTACTATTATTTTTTTACTTTAGGAGGATGAATTATGTTAAGAAAAATACATACAGAACATGCACCGCAGGCAATTGGTCCGTATTCACAAGGGATAGAAGCGGGAAATTTTATTTTTTTGTCAGGTCAAATTCCAGTTGATCCAGAAACAAATGAAATTATCGAGGGTGATATTGTTGCTCAGACTAACCAGGTGATGCGAAATATTCAGGCGATTTTGGCAAGCATTGGATTAACGCTCAATCATATTGTTAAAACGACTATTTTCTTAAAAAATATGGATGAGTTTACATTAGTTAATGAGGCTTATGCCAAGCATTTCGGCGAACACCGCCCGGCTAGATCAACGGTTGAGGTCAGTCGTCTCCCTAAAAATGTCAGCATTGAAATTGAGGTGATTGCAGCAAAATAAAATGTGATTAGTACAAACTGCAGCCTTGATGTCGATTATGGAGATATCTCCTTCAACCTATTTTACCGGCTCGAATCTTGAGAGAGGTTCCTTCATCAGGTTGCAACATTAGAATCGATAAAGAGTTTATTGTTGATGATGTTTCAGGTTCAATAAGAAATAAAAGTCAGGCAGGGACAGATTTTCAAAGAATTAATCTGTCCCTCAAGTTATGAAGGTTGTATACGATAAAATTCCGATTAATTGTTCTGACATATATGCCGGAGTATAAGAAAAGTTTCCATTTACCCATTCAACAATCAATCCGAAAATTGCATAGGCAATATAGGAGGAAAAGATTTCTGGATTAATATTTTTTAGTAAACCACTTTTTGTCGTCAAATCCTGAAGAACTAAATTTTTTAAAACTTGACAAATTTTATTTTGAAACCCGGGTAGAACATTTGAATGAATAGTAATTTTATAAAATTTCGCATATAGAAATACATGTTCAAAAATTTTGATTGAGGATGATGAAAGGTCACTAATCCCAAGTATGTCTTTTTGTAAATAAGGCTCCCGGTATGAACGAATGAGATCCTCTAATACTTCTTCAATTAGATCCCCAAGTCATTCTTCTTTTGTTTGGTAGTGTTTGTAAAATGTTCCTCGATTTAAATTAGAAATGTTGACAATGTCTGTAATTGTAATTTTGTTAAAGTCTTTATTCTCCATTAATATTAATAATGCTTCTTTTAAAGCAGTTTTGGACTTATTAATTCGTCGATCAACAGTCATCAACAAAACACCACCTGATTGTCTATTATTTTTCTATATTTATACAAACATTTCAAGCGATGCTCATTATTGAACAAAGCATGGACAATTTGTATATTGATATGTTCATTATAGAACAGTACAATGAAAATGTGTAGGCGACTATGTGAAAAATGTAGAGACTGCTATTAGAAATATTGAAAACGCTTTATTTTCAAGTCGTACTAATATATGAAAAAGGTGGTATGTTTAATATGAAACTCGAAGGAAAAGTTGCAGTGGTGACAGGAGCAGCCTCAGGAATGGGGAAAGCGATTGCCCAAGTTTTTGCAAAAGAAGGTGCAAAGGTAATTGTTGCTGACCTAAATATAGCAGGTGCAGAACAGGTTGTAGAGGAAATTGTCAAAAATGGTGGTACGGCTAAAGCAATCGAAGTGAATGTGGCAAAATTAGCTGATATTGAAAACATGATTGATACGGCAGTCAACGAATTTGGCACATTGGATATACTGGTAAATAATGCAGGAATTATGGATGGTTTTGAACCGGTCGGAGATATTTCAGAAGAAAAATGGGATTTAATATTTGATGTAAATACAAAAGCTGTTATGCGTTCAATGCGTAAAGCAGTTCCAATTTTTCTGGAAAAAGGGAAGGGTATCATCATTAATATTGCTTCAACCGGCGGATTGAACGGAGCACACGCCGGAGCTGCTTATGGTGCTTCGAAACATGCTGTTGTCGGATTAACAAAAAATACCGGCTTTATGTATGCAAAAGAAGGAATCCGCTGTAATGCAATTGCCCCGGGTGCGGTAAATACAAATATTTCTGCTTCAATGACCAATGTGAATCAATTTGGGTTAAGTCGTGCCGGAGTGGCTCATGCTGTTTCACCGCGTACTGGTGAACCGGAAGAAATTGCCCAAGCTGCATTATTCTTGGCGTCGGATGAATCCAGCTTTGTCAATGGTACAGTACTAGTTGTTGACGGTGGCTGGACAGCAGCATTTTAATTGAACAGGAATCTTTAAGGAATGGATCGGTAGAGTAAAAAATTAGTATATTTTCAAAAGAAAAATAGTTTCCTACCAAACCATTTATTTTTAGAAAAGAACATATGTATTACAACACATCCATAGTGAGAACATTATGGATGTGTTTTTTACCCTGCTATGCCAGAAGTCCTTATCATTGTCCCAATTTCAAATAATGTCATAAGTCGGACAGATATCCATACTCCGTTTGTAACCATATTACCATAATACATTCACACTATTTCAACCATTAATACAAGAAAACCTATTTGACTTCCAGCATACCTTTAATGAAATCTCTAAGGTGTCTTACCAAGTTGCAGAAATGGCAGAGCAGCTAAACTTTCTAAATCATGAACTTTCGAATAAGTTAGAAAAGTAGTTTTTCATTAAAGTTATTTTTCAATCTTTTAAAAAGTCTTTTAAAAAGTGAGGAATAGAAAAAATTTTTCCGCATATCTATATTGACATCCGAAAAGAATCTCTCCATAATAAATATAAAAGTATATGGATCGGTAACGAAGGACTAGTATGTAGAACTTGATATGTTAGAGAGCGGGATTCGTGGCTGCAAAATTCCGTCATATTCAAACTGCAGAACCTGCCTTCCGAGTCTCATGGCAAAACCATGGGCGCAAATTCGCGTTAGAGAAAGAAGCGGAGTACAATATTTTTGTGCTCAATCAAGGTGGTACCGCGGAAGATAAGCTCTTTCGTCCTGAAATTTTCAGGATGATTGGGCTTTTTATTTTAAAAATTTTTAAGAGGGAATGAAAATGTCAAAAGAACGAATTGTTGTAAAAATTGGAAGCAGTTCATTAACCAATCACAAAGGTGAAATTGACCAGGATAAATTGACTGATCATGTTGATGCGATTGCAACTTTGTTGGGAGCCAATCATGAAGTCATTTTAGTGTCATCAGGTGCTGTTGCTGCAGGCTTCAAAAAATTAGGATATCCGAGTCGACCGGTTACGTTGAAAGGGAAACAAGCGGCTGCAAGTGTCGGTCAGAGCCTATTGATTCAAACATATATGGAAAAATTTAGTGAATATAATATTACTGCTGCTCAAATTTTATTAACAAGGTCAGATTTCTCCAATCGTGACCGTTATCGAAATGCCTATGCAACGATTACTGAGCTTTTAGAAAGAGGGATTGTTCCGATCATTAATGAAAACGACACGGTTTCTGTTGATGAATTAACATTCGGTGATAATGATATGTTGTCAAGTTTAGTAAGTGGATTCATTCATGCAGACAGACTGATTATTTTAACGGATATTGACGGAATTTATGATGGGAATCCGCGTACCAATCCGAATGCGAAGAAATTTTACTTTTTAGAAGGTATTCCCGAAGACATGTTGGAGAGAGCTGATTCCACAGGTTCAAAAGTGGGAACCGGCGGAATGAAGTCAAAACTCTTAGCTGCACAAACGGCTCTTTCTCTTGGTGTTTCCGTATTTATCGGTATGGGCAACGGAAAAAATAAGCTGTTGGAAATTATCGACGGAAAAGGAAATGGAACATATATCTTTAATCGCGAACATCATGCCTTGAATACAAAAAAGCAGTGGATTGCTCTTCATTCTGAGTCTTCCGGGAAAATCTATGTTGACCAAGGTGCTGTCGAAGCGATCCTTTATAATGGAAAAAGTCTTCTTGCGCCAGGTGTATTTAAAGTCACTGGTACTTTTGAGAAAGGGGATGTTGTTGAAGTCATCGGGGCGAAAGGTTTTATTGGCAAAGGTGAAGTAAGTTGTTCCTCAGCAGAACTAAAAAATTATCTTGAAGAAAAATATCGACAAGGAAAAGATAATGAGTCCTCATTGGAGGTTATTCATCGCGATAACTGGGTAAAAGCAAAAAAAGTCATATAAGAGGTTTGATATATTTGATGAATGGGGGAAAAGAAATGGGACAGATTGTACAAAACAATGAAGTACTGTTAAAAGGGAAATTGGCAAAAACAGCCAGCTATAAAATGACCGGGATCACAAGCGAGCAAAAAAACGAAGCGCTGAAAAAGATTGCAGAACAAATATTGGTAGATCAAAATGTCATCTTATCAGCAAATAAAAGAGATTTACAATTAGGAAAAGAGAAAGGGATGTCAGATGCAATTCTTGACCGGATCATGTTAAATGAAGAGCGGATAAATGGAATCGTAGAGGGAATCCAACAAGTCGTTGATTTAGCTGATCCGATTGGTGAAGTACTGGAAACGATCAAGAAAGAAAATGGTTTGTTTATTCAAAGAAAAAGGGTTCCTATCGGTGTGATTGGCATGATTTATGAGGCAAGACCAAATGTAACGATTGATGCGGCAACCCTTGCCCTAAAAACGGGAAATGCAATCATCTTGAGGGGGAGTTCATCGGCGAAGTTTTCTAATCTTGCTTTAGTTGATTCGATTCATCGAGCCCTGGATAAGACCGCAATTCCGAAAGATGCTGTCCAATTTATTGAAGATACTTCCAGAGAAACGGCTAAAGCTTTGTTTCAATTAAATGATTATTTGGATGTGCTAATTCCAAGAGGTGGTAAAGCCTTAATACAAACAGTTATAAGAGAGGCAACGGTTCCTGTTATTGAAACCGGTGCCGGAAATTGTCATATCTTTATCGACAAAACGGCAAACTTTGAGATGGCAAAGGAAATCGTGTTAAATGCGAAATTGCAACGTCCTTCCGTTTGTAATGCAGTGGAATCTTTATTGATCGATCAACATTGGTTTGACAAATATGGCGTTGAGCTTTTACAAGTGTTACACGCTCATCAAGTGGAAATTTACGGGGATGAAAAAATATGTCAGGCCTTCCCACCTGCCCGCCCGGCTACGGAGGAAGATTGGTATCAAGAATATTTAGCGTTAAAAATAAGTGCGAAATTAGTGAATAGTCTAGAAGAAGCAGTTGCCCATATTCATAAATACGGCACAAAACATTCTGAAGCGATCATTACAGAAGATGAGGACCAAGCGGCCATATTTTTACAAAATGTTGATGCCGCAGCCGTTTACCATAATGCTTCCACTCGCTTCACCGATGGATTTGAGTTTGGTTACGGAGCAGAAATCGGGATTAGTACGCAAAAGCTTCATGCCCGCGGTCCAATGGGATTAAAAGCATTAACATCCAGCAAATTTATTATCAAGGGCAAGGGACAAGTAAGAGAATAGGACAATATACAGGGGCAAGAGCAGATTGAAAAGGCAAGTCAAGGGCTCCCACCTCAAAATTCGAATGAATAAGGAAGTAGGTGGGAGAGAGACTTTCCTGATCTGGCCGATTTGGTGGACAAGGTATCATTTGTGAATGCGCTAACAATTAGGTATAATAAATTTGTAATAATCATATATTACAAGGAGGTATTTTCATGTTTGATTTAAAGGGCAAAATTGCAATTGTTACAGGTGGTGCTTCCGGAATTGGACTGGCTACTGTAAGAGCATTTTTGGAAAAAGGGGCTAAAGTTGTTTTTGCAGACTATAATGAAGAAGCAGGTCGTAAAGTTGAAAAGGAATTGAAAGATACATATGCTGATGTTGTATTTGAAAATGTGGATGTATCTGATGAAAAATCGGTAGAAAAATTAGTTTTAGTAACCGTTGAGCGCTTTGGACGATTAGATATAATGGTCAATAACGCCGGTGTTGGTATTTTAAAAGCCTCCCATGAATTAACGGATGAAGAGTATAAACGTGTGATTAGTATTAACCAAGACGGAGTATTCTACGGTTGTAAATATGCCATTCAAGAAATGTTAAAAACAGGTGGCGGAGCAATTGTGAATACGGCTTCGATTCTTGGTTCTGTCGGTGAACCGGGTGCTATGGCCTATAATGCCAGTAAAGGTGCTGTAAATTTAATGACCAAATCCCTTGCTGTTGAGTATGGAGACCACGGGATTCGAGTGAATGCTGTTGCACCGGCCTATGTGGAAACAGGTATGGTAAATAAAGAAGCATTAGGCGATTTTTATGATAGTTTGGTAGCAAGACATCCGATCGGTCGCTTAGGCAAACCTGAAGAAATAGCTCATGCAATTGTTTTCTTGTGTGAAAATGAATTTGTTACAGGTACGACCGTACTTGTGGATGGAGGCTATACAGCAAAATAATTTTGCAAAATTCAGAACCGCTTTTGAGAAGAAATTCTTAAGAGGGTCCTTTTTTAACTAATAGGAAAGTATAAATTTTTCAATTTCTACTTTCCTAACGCATAAGTGCACTGAAAGACTTCGGTAGCATTACCTCGCAAGCGAAAATGTTTTTTCGCTGAACTACGGCTCTGCTCTTGCCTAAAGGCTCGGCAATCGCCGAGTTTTCTTTACGCTAAGATAGTAAAAAATACAGGTGAAAAATTTTGAATTAATTTTTATTGTCTAGCTCCGGTCGCCCTAAGCTTTTCTTTTTTTGTAACTATTATTTCAAACTTCGGTCAATATAGATAAGGAGAGGAATAAGTATAGGAATGGTTGATTGAAATTTCAAAAAAAGGTGGTTATAATGAAAAAAATTTTGTATTTTCTATTGGTTTTTTTGTCTGTTATGTTTTTTACAGGTTGCAGCAATCATTCAAAGGAAAGTAAATCAAGTGACTCCACTGCTATTGAAAAGAAGGACATATCCAGAAATTTTTCTGTTTCAAATACAGAGGGTGGAAAACAGACTGAGGGTATAACCGATGCTACAGAAAAAGAAGACGATCAAGTTCTGTTAAATGAAACTGTAAATATAAATTTTGAGCGAAAAATAATTTATAATGCTCATCTCCGTATTCAAGTGGAAGATTACGATCAAACGCTTAATGAGATTACGAAGAATGTTCATGAGTTTGGGGGATATGTTGTCGAGTCGATGATGTCCAAAAATCCGGAAACGAATTCTCCCTACGGTGAAGTAACAGTAAGAATCCCGCAAGAGAAATTTCGTGACTTTATTTCACTGGTTGAAAAAGGCAGCAGGAAAGTTGTGGACAGTTCCATTACCGGTCAAGATGTTACCGAAGAATATATTGACTTAGAATCACGCTTGAAATCGAAACAAACGGTTGAAAGCAGATTACTTTCATTCATGGAACAAGCGGAAAAAACAGAAGACTTATTAGCTATTTCCAAAGACTTGGCTAAAGTTCAGGAAGAAATAGAAACCATCAAGGGTCGAATGAACTATTTGGAAAATAAAGCTGATTTAGCAACGGTCACGATTTCAATTGAGGAAAATAAAGTTGAAGTGAAAAATTTAGGTGATAGTCAATTAAAAACATGGGAAAAAACAAAGGAGCAATTTAAGAAGAGCATCAATTTTTTAATTAGTGCGTTTTCGAGTCTATTTATTTTTCTTTTTGGGTATTTACCACTCTTCTTCTTACTTGGTATTATTGCTTTCATTATAATTTTTATCATACGAAAGCGGATAAAAAGAGAAGGATAACTGCTCCATTTAATCCCCGTCCTAAACGCGGGGATTAAATTTTTTCAAATTGAACAGTTTATAAAAAGAGATTTATTTATGTTAATTTGGCAAAGATAATTGATTTTTTTATAGGAAGCAGTATATAAAAGGAAATTTATTTATGACAATTTGTGATATAATTAATAATGTAAAAAGTTATTTCCCTTTAAAGGAAATATAATGAAGCATAAAAAAGGAGTGGAAAAAATGGCAAATATTGTTTTTATTTCACCGAGTAAATATGTGCAAGGAAAAGGTGCTTTAAAAAGTATAGGTACATATGCAAAAGATTTTGGTAAAAAACCTTTAATTCTCGCTGATAAAATTGTATGGGGTATAACGAAAGAAACAATCATTGGAAGCTTCAATGAAAGCGGCTTAGATTATCACTATATTGAATTTAACGGTGAAGCGTCAACAAATGAAGTGAAAAGAGTTGCAGGAATGGGTGAAGAAAACGGGGTTGATGTTGTCATTGGTGTTGGCGGAGGAAAAACACTTGATACTGCAAAAGCGGTAGCGGATGAGCTGAATCAAAATATAATCATTGTACCGACAACAGCCTCAACTGATGCTCCGACCAGCAGTCTTTCCGTCATTTATTCGGATGAGGGAAGGTTCGAATCTTATCGTTTTTATAAGAAAAATCCGGATCTTGTTCTTGTCGATACTGCAGTTGTGGTTAAAGCGCCTGCTCGTTTGTTTGCTTCCGGAATAGCCGATGCGATGGCCACTTGGATTGAAGCAAGAGCAACAATAAAAAGTAATGGAGAGGCAATGTCCGGCGGCAAACCTAGCATCGCAGCCCGGGCCATTGCTGAAGCTTGTGAAAAAACATTATTTACATATGGTGAGGCTGCATACCAAGCAGTTAAAAAAGGAATCGTTACGAGTCAAGTAGAGGCGGTGGTGGAAGCAAACACATTACTTTCCGGAATTGGTTTTGAAAGCGGCGGATTGGCAGCTGCCCACGCCATTCATAACGGGTTTACCGCATTAAAAGGTGATATTCACCATCTGACTCATGGGGAAAAAGTGGCTTACGGAACATTGACTCAATTAGTATTAGAAAACCAGTCAACTGAAGAGATTTTGAAATATATGAGATTTTATCAAAAACTTGATCTCCCTGTGACGTTAAAAGAATTACATTTGGAAAACGCGACTTATGAAGATTTATTAAAAGTGGGTGCAGGAGCTACTGCTGAAGGGGAAACAATGGGAAATCTT
Organism: Caldibacillus sp. 210928-DFI.2.18; assembly: GCF_020554505.1. Lineage (NCBI taxonomy): Bacteria > Bacillati > Bacillota > Bacilli > Caryophanales > Bacillaceae > Caldibacillus > Caldibacillus sp. 210928-DFI.2.18. The sequence continues at coordinate 5,568 of NZ_JAJCHL010000074.1, read as the reverse complement.
TCCGGTGAAATTACTCCGGAAGATGTGGCGAACGCCATCATAGCCGTAGACCAAATCAGCAAATTATTGTAGAAATCAATCATTTAAATCACTTACCAAAAGAACCGGATAAACAACCGGTTCTTTTATGTTTATTTTTCATCTGAAAAATTAAGAAAATGAGAATTGACATTGTTGTGTATTAACCGTATAATACACATGAAGATGTATTATGGGGTTAGTACAGTATAAAATTTAGATTTACATACATCGTCCATGAAAATTTACGGTGTTATAATAAATTAGGTGTATGAAATAGTTAATACATTAACACGAGTTGTATTGAAATATTGCAAAATGGTGTGCCTTTCCTGTATTAAGTGATTAATACAGATCTATATTTTACGAAAAGTGGTGCAGATGATTACACACTATGTTTATAGGAGATGGGACTGTCTATGAATGTCAAATTTAATAATCGGGATCCTGTTTACGTTCAAGTGGTTCGCTATTTTAAGGAACAAATTGCAAAAGGCTTTTTTGAACCGGGGCAGGAAATCCCGTCGAGACGTGAACTGGCTCACCGATTAAAAATTAATCCCAATACGGCACAAAGAGCGTATAAGGAAATGGAGGAACAAGGGTTGATTTTTACAGAGGGGAATTTACCAAGTCGGATTACAAAAGATGAAGGGGTTTTGAAAAAAGTGCGTAAAGAGTTGATTGTGGAAGCGGTTGAAACATTTGTCCATTCCGTGCGTACAATTAATGTACCACTTGAGGAAGTTCTTTATATAGTCAAGGAATATTATGAAAAGGCTGATTATGCAAGGGGGCATACCCATGATTGAAGTAAAAAATGTAACAAAAAAATTTGGTCGGAAAGAAGTATTAAAGGGAGTTTCCTTTACGGCTGAAAAGGGGCAAATTACATGTTTAATCGGGATTAATGGTGTAGGAAAAACAACGATTATGCAAGCAATTATGTCGTTAATCCCAATTAATAGCGGGGAAATTTTCATTGATGGAAGTAAACTTACAAAAGACAGTTATGAAAAAATCACCTTTATTCCAGATACAATAACGATGCCTCCGCAGATGCGAATAGGGGATGCTTTTGCCTTCATGGCCGATTTTTATCAAAGCTGGAATCAAAAACGGGCAGAAGAGCTGCTTGAATTTTTTAAATTAGAAGAAACAGAGCGGATTAGTGAATTATCAAAAGGAAACACTGCTAAAGTGAATATACTGCTTGGTTTGGCTTTAGATGTTGACTATTTATTAATGGATGAACCGTTTTCCGGGATAGATATTTTTAGTCGTGAAGAAATTGCAAATGTGTTTACCAGTCACCTAATTGAAGATAGAGGGGTTATTATTACCACCCATGAAATTAATGATATTGAGCATCTGATTGATAAAGTCGTTCTGATAGACAATGGTGTAGTGTTGAAAGAGTTTCATGTTGAAGAAGTCCGAGAAAAAGAGGGTAAATCAGTCATTGATGTGTTGCGGGAGGTGTATGAATCATGAATCGGTATTTGAAACTTGTCAATTTTGAGTTCAATCGTTTTTTCAAATTATACATTGTTCTCGTTATCGTAACGATTATAATGCAAATTTTCGCAGTTATTGTGGAGTCAAGAGGATATATGCGGGAGGCCAAGAATGTTATTTATGGTGATATGATGTCTAAAGCCGATTTTATTAAAAATTACGAAGCGTTTACAATGCAAAGAGTCGTTCAATCCAATTGGTTTTATTGGTCGATTGCATTATGTGTCGTTGTTCTTCTAATCTATGTATTTTTTATTTGGTATCGTGATTGGCTCGGTAAAAATTCGTTTATCTATCGATTGCTAATGCTTCCAACTGCAAGATTGAACCTGTACTTTGCGAAAGCGACGGCAATCCTAATATTTGTTTTTGGATTAGTTGCCCTTCAACTTCTCTTGTTCTTGATTGAAATGCAAATAATGAAATGGATTGTTCCTGCCGAATTTCGGGTGGATCTGCCTATAAAGGAATATACCGATTTTAATTATTTGTCGGTCATTCTTCCAGGTTCCTTAATAGATTTTTTACTATTTTATGGGATGGGGATTGTTGCGGTTTGCGTTACGTTTACGGCAATTTTATTTGAACGCTGCTATCGTCTGAAAGGGATTATTTTTGGTATTTCTTATGGACTCGTTTCTGTCGGATTTTTCTTGATGCCCCGTTTGATTGATACTTTTGTACTTAATTATTATTTTTTCCCGGTGGAGCTGTTTGTTATGGAAGTTATTGCCGGTATCATTGTATTAATTGGAGCAGTATGGATTGGAAATTACCTATTAAAATACAAAATCAGAGTTTGATGGGGGGCTTCTCGGATGAAGAAATATTGGAAAATCATTGTTGTTTTGATCATTACCGTCATTACGGTCGGAACTTACTATATTCGTAGCAGTTTTGCATCACGGACCGTTCCTGAATTTGAGGTAAAAAAAATAAGCGGGGATGAAAAGGAATTGCAAGATTTAGTCATTCATGGTGATTACAATGTAAATGACATTCTCTATTCATTTAAGATTTTGAACGGAAAAACGATGAATGTAAACTATGATAGTATTATTACTGAAATAGTGGAACTTCCATCACAGTTTGAAAAAATAATGAAGGAACATAAGAACTTTTTGCGGCAAAAAGTGTTAAATCCGGGAAATTTTTATGAAGATAAAGCTTGGCTGGCCTATGCTGAATATCAAATTGAGAACACGTTTAGCGGTATGACAAATAAAAATGAATTTCTTATAGAAGTATTGGATAAAAAAACAAATGAAACAGTAGCCTTTGAAGTGGCCATACCGGATGGTGAAAATTATTATACGATTAACATAAATGATGTACAGTTGATGAATGGTAAGGTAAAAGTATTGACAAATAACTATAGCGAGGACAGTAGTGAGGAGGCACATCTTTATGTTTTTGATATAAAAGAAAAAAAGCTCATCCGTGACGATGTTATTTTAAAAAGTAGTAAAGAAGCAGAAAATGGAAACTGGACGTCATTTTCTATAAATAATGATAGCCTTTCTTTAAAGCCAAGTGAATATGCCTTATTTTTATTGCAAAGGGTTCAAGAAGAGATGAACGAAAATACAAAAGAAGTTGAAGAGAAAATATTAGCAAGTGAGTGTTATGTTTATAATTTTGAAAAGGAAGTCTTGGAAAAAATAAATCATGAGGAATTAGGAATGGTTGATGCGGCATCATTACATAATTCGACCGTATTTTTGCAAAATCAGATTGATAATCGCCTGGAAGTGGTTCCATATGATATTGAGACTGGGACTTGGCGTGAAAAGATTTTATTTAATGTTCCTCAGACATTCGGAAATACTGACTATGTTGATTTACACGCAGAACCGTTTATTACTGTTTTGAATGGCAAAATTTATATTATTAATGCGATTGATGATGGATATTCTTTATTTATCGGTGATTTATCTACCGGACAATCTTTATATGAAGGCAAAATCGTGGCAAAGCATAAAAAGATTAATCAATATAATGATAAAACATATTTTAAATTAATAGAGCCAAAATCATAAAGTGGTGACAGGAAGGGAGGCGATTTCTAAAAACCGGGCTACATGCCCGGTTTTTATGACTCCTTAAGTTGGATTTTCCCATCTGTATCAATAAACGTTTAGTTAACATTTTTTGAACTTTGCCAATACATTTGTCGCAACCGGTATTTTTGTAATTTACCTGTTGCTGTCTTTGGCAAAGATTCAACAAAATCAACCGACTTAGGTGCTTTGAAATGGGCCATATTGTCGCGACAATAATCAATGATTTCTTGTTCGGTAACGGTTGCTCCGGGTTGAAGAACGATGATAGCTTTCGGAACTTCTCCCCATTTTTCATCGGGCACCGCAATAACAGCAACTTCCAAAACAGCAGGATGCCTGTATAATACACCTTCAACCTCTGTTGATGAAATATTTTCGCCACCGGAGATGATGATATCTTTCGCCCGGTCGCGAATTTCAATGTAACCGTCTGGATGGGTTACGGCTAAATCACCGGTATGGAACCAACCATCAACAATTGCCTCCCGTGTTTTATCCGGATCTTTATAATAACCTTCCATTACGACATTCCCGCGGGCAACAATCTCACCGAGTTCGTGACCGTCCCATGCCACTTCTTCACCATTTGGACGGATCACTTTTGTCTCACCGTTAAAGATTAATTCGATTCCTTGACGTGCTTTTATCGTGGACTGTTCTTCCAAATTTTTGTTTTCAAACGACCTTTTCCATTCACAATATAAAATAAATGGAGATGTCTCCGTTAACCCATATACATGGATAATATCCAAGTTAAGAATATCTTGAGCTTTTTGGATTAATGCAGCAGCTGGTGGTGAACCTGCCACGGCCATTCGGGGGCTCGTTTTGATATTTATTTCTTTTGCAGCCGGGTGATTTACAAGCATGTTAAGAACAGTCGGCGCCCCGCAGAGTAAAGTTATCTTGAGCTCTTCAAATAAACGCAAAATAACAGGAGGGTCAACCTTTCGTAAACAAACATGTGTAGCTCCTGCCGCGGTAATTGCCCAAACACCTCCCCAACCATTGGCGTGAAACATCGGTAATGTATGTAAATAAACATCATCATGCCCAACATGCAAGTGGTATAAAAAATCAGCTGCGTTTAAATAATTGTTTCGATGAGTTAACATAACGCCCTTAGGCCGGGATGTAGTTCCACTTGTATAATTTATCGTTAACAATTGTCTTTCATCAATTTCCACTTTCGGTAATGGTATGTCGGGAGCGTGATTAATAAAATCCTCATAGTCGACCCCGTTTAAAGACGTTTCAAACCCATCGGTTGCGACGATAATAATTTGATCCAAAACTAATTGATCTTTAATTTTTTCAATTGCCATGGCAAATTCGGCATCAACTATAAGCATTTTCGCATCACTATGATTGATAATATATTCCATATCAGAAGAGGAAATTCGATAGTTTAACGGAACCATTACGGCACCTAATTGGCTAATTCCGTAAAAACATTCCAGCATATAATGGGTATTCGGCAACATAACTGCAACATGATCTTTTTCCCTGATCCCGGCTTGATATAATGCTTTTGATAGTAAATCCGTCCGTTCTGAAAATTGTTTATACGTAAATTTTTTCTCGCCATCAATAACAGCAACTTTATTTGGGTAATATTTTACAGCTCGTCTTTTCCAATCCAAAGGTGTTAATGAAGTGAACACGGGCAACAGCTCCTTAATAATGTATTGTTGATAGTTTAAGAGAATCTCTCTAAAGTAAATTCATTTGAACTTTATGTATTTTGTAATCGATTACAATGATTTTACTATTCTTATGCTTTTTATGTCAATAATATTAAAGCAATTATAAATACTTAAAACAAAGCTTTTCCTTAACATCTACTTATCGTTTTGTTATCATGAATGTATCATGACCAATGTCGGAATGAATTTTCCCAGAAAAGATAAATTAAGAGCCTCTGCCAAAATAAAAAATATACCCTTGAGCGAGGCTCTGGAAAATTAAT
>NZ_JAJCHL010000073.1:0-15809 GCF_020554505.1 Caldibacillus sp. 210928-DFI.2.18 | reverse complement strand
TTTTTCGAATAAAATGCAGCAAACTGTCCATGACAACCTCTCTATTAGACATTTTCCGATTAAAAGGGCACCAATTTGTCCATGAGACTCGTTCTATTGGACATTTTTTCGAATAAAATGCTTCAATCTGTCCATGACAACCGACCTATTAGACAGTTTTACAAATAGAATGTACCAAACTGTCCATTACATCCGCCCTACTAGACATTTTTACAAAAAAAAACACCAAACTGTCCATTACATCCGCCCTACTAGACATTTTTTCAAAAAAACCACCAAATTGTCCATAAAGCTAATTCCCGCCGCAACCTTCTCCATGTACAAAACCTATAAAAAAATCCCCCACTTTTTAAAGCAGGAGATTCCGCTATGCTTTCTTTTATAATTGTTGTGCATACAACCCTAGTATCTTCAGTTTTTCCGTAACTAGTTCTTTTTCACGGGTGGTGAGACCGCCCATAATTTTGCTCATCGCCTCTTTATGCTTTGGAAAAATATCCTCCATTAATTTTTTACCCTCGTCTGTGATCGAAGCATAAATAACCCGGCGATCAGTCGGACATGCTTTTCTTGTTAAATAATTTTTATTCTCCAGTTTATCAATAACATAGGTAATGCTACTGGAGGCCAGCAAAATTTTTTGTCCGACTTTTTGAATCGGTTGATCACCTTTATGAAAAAGCAATTCCAAAACGGCAAATTCAGTCAAATTCAGTCCATATTCCTTGACATTCTTGACAATTTGCTTTTCAATTGCTTCAAATGCTCTTGATAATACGATAAAGAGTTTTAAAGAAACATCTTGGTCTCTTTCCACATTTTTGTTACTCATCGTATCAGATCCTTTAATAATAATATCTCGAATTCGAAATAATTATACTAACAGTTAGGCAAGTTTGTCAAGGTAAAAGCAATGAAACCGGCACATCTATATTTTGTTACGCAAATTATTTGCTATACTATTAAGGAAGAGATTTTTCATTCCAGCAACACATAGGCTGAAAGGAGTATTCGATGAAATCATTAATTATCGCAGAAAAGCCGAGTGTCGCACGGGAAATCGCCCGTGTTCTCGATTTGCGTGAAAAACATAAATCTTATATCGAGGGAAAACAATATATCATTACCTGGGCCCTTGGTCATCTTGTGGAACTAAAAATGCCCGAGAACTATGACCCGAAATATAAAACTTGGCGTCTGGAGGATTTGCCTATCATCCCGGATAAAATGGGTTTGAAGGTCATCAGGCAGACAAGTCATCAGTTTAAAGCAATTGAGGGACTCGCAAAACGTCAAGATATAAAGGACCTTATTATTGCTACCGATGCCGGTCGGGAAGGTGAACTGGTTGCCCGTTGGATTATCGAAAAAATTCATTGGAGAAAGCCGATCAAACGACTTTGGATATCTTCTGTCACAGACCGGGCCATTCGTGACGGTTTTAACCAGTTAAAACCGGGAGAACAGTTTGAGAATCTGTATCAGTCCGCTGTATGCCGGGCTGAAGCAGATTGGCTCATTGGTTTGAACGTATCACGGGCATTGACAACAAAATACAAGGATCCGCTCTCAGCCGGCCGGGTGCAAACACCTACTCTGTCACTCATTATCGACCGGGAAAAACAAATTCAAAAATTTGTCCCGAAAAAATATTGGGTCATCAAAGCAAAATGCGGTTCTCTTGTAGTCGAATGGGAAAAGAACGGGGAAAAACGGATATTCGATAAAGAACAGGCGGAAAAAATGATTACCAAACTAAATGGTCAAAAAGCCGTTGTCACCGAGATCAACACAAAAGAAAAAGCAGAACAACAGCCGCTTCCTTATGACCTGAACGAATTACAACGGGATGCGAATAAACGATACGGTTTTTCCGCCAAAAAGACGTTAAGCGTATTACAAAAATTATATGAGGAACATAAATATGTCACCTACCCAAGAACCGACTCCCGCTATTTAACGACAGATATGGAAGCAACGATGTATGAGCGGTTAACCGGCATTTCTTCCGCCTATAAAGAGGAAGTCAAACCACTTTTGGCAAACAGAGGGAAAGTGATTGCCAAACGCGTATTTAATAACGAAAAAGTGTCAGATCACCATGCAATTATTCCCACTGAAGAAAAAGTCCATATAAATGATCTGTCGTCGGATGAGCGGAAGATTTACGATTTAATTGTTCGGCGCTTTTTAACAATTTTTTATCCGCCGTTTAAATATGAAACGGTCCAAGCGCAGTTCAAAGTAAATGGCGAAACCTTTACAGCAAAAGCAAGGAATATTAAAGATTGGGGTTTTAAAAAAATTCAAGGTCATGATGAGGAAGAACCGGCACACAATAATCTTCAAACATTAAAAATAGGACAAAACGATTCCATCCGGGGCATTCAAATGGAAGAAAGATTGACAGAGCCCCCGCTCCGTTATTCGGAAGCCGATTTACTCGGGCAAATGGAAAAATACGGACTCGGAACACCGGCGACACGAGCTGAAATCATTGAACGCTTGGTTGAAACGGAGGTCGTCGAACGGCAAAATGGTCGGTTTTATTCAACCCAAAAAGGCCGTCAGCTAATGGACCTTGTTAATAAGGACTTGAAATCACCAGAATTAACAGCGAAATGGGAAAAGGAACTGGAACTGATTGCGCGAGGGAAAGCCAATCCGAAACAGTTTTTGAAAAATATTCGCAAGCAAACAGAGGCCCTCGTTTCGGAAATTAAACAAAGTGACAAACAATACCGTACGCCAAACTTAACCGGTTCGAAATGTCCAGAATGTGGGTCATTTTTGAAAGAACGGAATACGAAAGACGGGAAGTTCCTTGTCTGTTCCAGTTTGGATTGCTCATACCGGCGCCGCAAAGAGCCAAAGTTGTCCAACCGAAGATGCCCGCAATGTCATAAAAAAATGGAAATTCATGAAGGAAAGGCTGGTCTGTATTTCCAATGCCGGAATTGCAATATCGTTGAAAAAGCCGAGGAAAAGAAAAAGGCCGTAAACAAACGGGAAGAAAGGAAACTTTTGCAAAAATATACAAAGAAAGATGAATCCTTTGGCACAAGTCTCGGCGATTTGTTGAAAACAAAATTAGAGGGGAAAGAATAACCGGATCTTACAAAGAAGGCTTAGGATCATCACCTAAGCCTTTTCTCTTTTTATCTATTTCGTTAACTCTGCAAATTGGGCTTGCGTTACATTCGCTAATTGGTGCGGGTCCATTACTATTTGCATGCCGATTTTTCCGGCACTTACGACGATTTCCGGTAAATGTTCAGCACTGGCATCGATAAAAGTTGGGTAGTTTTTCTTCATTCCAATCGGTGAACAGCCACCGCGAATATAGCCGGTCCATTTTTGCAAGTCCTTTACATGCAACATTTCCAGTTTCTTTTCTCCTGCTGCTTTTGCTGCCTTTTTCAAATCCAATTCTTTTTCAACCGGAATGACGAACACATACAGATTTTGTTCATGATGGGTGACTAATGTTTTAAAAACGGATTCCGGTGGCCGCCCGACTTTTTCTGCAACAGCCATGCCATCAATTTTTCCATCATTTGCATCATATGACAACGTGGAATAGGGGATTTTATCCTTATCCAATATTCTCATTGCATTTGTTTTCATGCTCATTTTCACATTACTCCCTTTTAATATGTAACTCTGAAATTAAAATTCCCAAAATAACGTTTCAAACCGACTCCCGCTCCGTTCAATGACGCCACTTTATTCAGAAGCTACTGTCAAGTCACCAATCCGGTTGTTTTCAGCCGACGCTCCAACAATACTAGCCGCCAACGGTTTATAAACAAGCGTCAAACCACCAATCCGAATGTTTCAACCCGGCTTTTCTTCTCGCTTCATCCAATAGCACCCCGGACATCATACTCCGCCAAATCAATCTCAAACTCCCGACCGGTTACTAAACATGCGAGCTGACTGCCGAGAAAAGGAGCGGTCGTTAATCCGGAAGCACCTAAGCCATTTGCCAAATAAAGCCCTTCATAGTTTGGTACTTCACCAATAACCGGGAGAAAATTTGGTGTAAACGGACGGAAGCCGACTCTGACATCGATAACTTCGCCGTCTTGAAGACCCGGTGCAACTTCAAATGCCTTTGAAAAAATTTCATGTAGACCACCGGCTGTTACACGAAGGTCGAATCCGGTATGATTTTCATGGGTAGCTCCGACGACTACCTCACCGCCATCAAACGCCAAGATACTTTGGTCACCGGGCGGCATAACAACCGGCCAAGAGTCAGTAAGTTGATTTCTCAATTTCAAATGAACAATTTGACCTTTTTGATAAGTAATTAACAAGCGAACTCCTAACGGTGCAAGAAGTTCATCTGCCCATGCCCCGGCTGTGATTACCACACAATCACCCGCAATCAATTCCTTACCAACCTTAACACCTTGAACAGTTCCATTCCCACTTACTAACGCTGCCGAACCATTTACTATGTTTGCCCCATATTTTTCAGCACTGCGTAACAATGCATCCCGTAATGCTCGACCATTCACACGGGCAGCTCCACTGATATGTACCGAAGCATATCCCTTTTTCAGCAATGGAAACATATTTTGTGTCTCCTCTTCTGTTAACATTGTAATTTCCCCTATTTCCGGTGCATCTTCCTTCCGTATTCTTGCCCGTTCTTCCATTTGTTTCAACTTTTCGATATCCGTATGAATGCTAATCGCCCCAACCTGTTTATAGCCGGTCTCTTGTTCTTCATCATCTTGTAATTGCTTAATAAGCCGGGGATAATAAGCTGCACCTTTTTTTGCCAACCGATACCACGCTTTATTCCTTCTTTGTGATAACCAAGGACAAATAATTCCCGCGGCAGCATCTGTTGCCTGACCCGCGTCTTTTCGATCAACAACTACGACATCGGCGCCCAATTTTGTTAAATGATAGGCAGTTGCCGCACCTAAAATTCCTGCACCAATTACGATATACCTTGACACTACACATCCTCCATTTCTCAAAAAATGACCCTCTTTAATACTTTTTCTGTAAAAACTTTATTAAAAACATGGGAATAGCGACAAGTCCGCTAAAATTACTCCATCTATTTTAGCCCATATAAAAATATCAAGAAAAACCCGAACTGGATTGTAAGATTTTTCCTAGCCAGAATTAAATTAAAAAAGTATAATTATAATTAAATTCATTTTTATTATTTCTCGACATCGTAATTGTTGTTTGATTCAGAAAACATTATTATTCATTGGTTAACACCCAATTATATAATACATATTTTATGTTTTACAGATATAACCCGGAAACTTTTTTGGATGCTAATCATATTATTTTTTCCTATTATACTACTTTACCCGTGCGAATCGCGACTTGTAGATCGTCAAATGAAAGCAATCTTTCGAGTATGCCCTTATTCACACATCGAATATTCTTAATATTTCCAGCAGCAGTTAAATTCGCTTTATTGTTAGAAATGTATGATTAAACAGAAACAGTATCAAATCTATCACAGAGGTGTCAATATGAAACATTTTTTCAATTTTAAAACAATTAACAAGAAAATTATTGTCGGTTTTACGGTTGTTATTCTAATCAGCTCACTGTTAGTTGTCTATAATCTATCTTCCTTTTACGCAACGAACAAAAAAACTGAAGATATTGTGGATCAACAACTTCAACTCGTCATTGCGAATGATCAATTGGCATACAATGTTTCCGAAAGACTAGCTCTCGTTAGAGGATATATTCTATATGGTGATAATGATTACCGTAAAAAGTTTAATCAATATACCGGTGAAAGTAAAAACATACAGGAACAAATTTTGAAAATCGACAAGTCCAAAGAGGTAAAAGATCTTTTTGCTAAACAAGAAAATTGGGAAAGAGTTATTGTTCAAGATGTATATACAGAACTATCAAAGGGAAATGAGGAACAGGCTTTAAAAACATTATCTGAAAAAGTGGAACCATTATCCGATGAATTAGTTACTGCTTATTCAACACAATCCGAAAAACGACAAAAAGAAATAAATGATATGGGCGATCAAATTATACATAGCGGGCAGACAAGTATGATGATTAGTGTAATTATTTCTATCATTGTAATCATTTCGAGCATTATTGTTGCCTTTTTTACCGGCAAGTCCATATCAAAACCGATTAAGCTTGTTGAAGAACGAATGAACCTGATTGCGAGTGGAAATTTAAGCGGGAAACCTTTGGAAACACAATTACTTGATGAAACTGGTCATCTTATCCAGTCGACAAATCGGATGAATTTGCAAATGCGGGAATTAATTTCCAAAATTAAATCTGTCTCCGATACCGTTACTTCTCAAAGTGAGGAATTAACCCAGTCAGCTAATGAAGTAAAAGCAGGTGCGGAACAAACGGCAGTCACCATGCAAAATTTGGCCGCCAATGCAGAAACACAAGCAAATCGTGCCGAACGCTTATCATCGATTATGAAATCTTTCCATGAAAAAGTAGAAGCAGCAAATGATAATGGAGTCCGGGTTGAACAAACATCGAAACATATTTTGGAAATGTCCAGTGAAGGCGGTAGACTCATGTCTTCATCAACTGCTCAAATGGAAAAAATTGATTCGATTGTCAAACAAACGGTAGAAAAAGTTCAAGGACTTGATACCGAATCGCAAAAAATATCAAAATTGGTTTCCGTCATTAAAGAGATTGCCGACCAAACGAATCTATTAGCCTTAAACGCAGCAATAGAAGCAGCAAGGGCCGGAGAACATGGTAAAGGATTTGCAGTTGTCGCCGATGAAGTTAGGAAGCTGGCTGAACAAGTATCTTTTTCCGTCAAGGACATTACAGGAATTGTAGCTAATATTCAAAATGAGGTCAGTGAGGTAACAGATGTGTTGGAAGAAGGATACACGGAGGTTGAACAGGGCACTTCACAGATCAAAATGACAGAGGAACGTTTTAAACAGATTAATCTGGCTATTACTGAAATGGCAAATCATATTAAACAAATATCAATGAATCTGGCCGAAATTGCCAACAATAGTGAGGAAATGAGTGTCTCTGTTCATGAAATTGCCGCCACCGCCCAAGAAGCAGCTGCCGGTATTGAGCAAACTTCTGCCTCCTCCCAACAAACAAGCAGTTCGATGGAGATTATTACCGAAAGTTCAAATCTCCTTGCAAAACTGGCAGATGAAATGAATAAGCTAATCGGTACATTCAAGCTTTAAAGAAAGAAACTTTATCAGCGGGGATTTTCCATCTCCGCTGATTTTTTTAATGATACGCAAATCCCGATAATTTTTTTGCGAGTTAAAATTTCCAGCTACGTCGAATTCGCTTCTTTGCAGGAAATTGATACTTTCCCTCTCATATAAAAAATCACCTCCAAAAGCCATGGAGGTGTCTATAAAATCAAACAAAAAGGGATAACCATGTGGGGATGGAGGGTCCCCAAATGGAGGAACTAACATGACAAACTTAATCAAATTGCTCTTCTTCCGTTGATAATTTCAAGCTGAGTTGAGCTACTACCATCTTAAACAATTTGCCCTTCTTCAGTTGATAATTTCAAGCTGAGTTGAGCTACTACCATCTTAAACAAATTGCTCTTCTTCCGTTGATCCTTTCAAAGCTGTTGTTGAGCTGCTACCACCGGTAACAATGGTGGCTACTTCATCAAAATAACCTGTTCCAACTTCACGTTGATGTCTTGTTGCCGTATAACCTTTATCTTCGCTGGCAAATTCTCTTTGCTGGAAGTCACTATAAGCAGCCATGCCGCGATCACGGTAGTCATAAGCCAATTCAAACATACTGTGGTTCAAAGTATGGAAGCCGGCCAAAGTAACAAACTGATACTTGTAACCCATTTTTGCAATTTCTTTTTGGAACTCGGCAATTGTTTTTTCAGGTAATTTTTTCTTCCAGTTAAATGATGGTGAACAGTTATACGCCAACAATTTACCCGGGAATTTTTCATGAATCGCATCCGCAAAACGTTTTGCTTCTTCCAAATTCGGCTCGGAAGTTTCACACCAGATCAAGTCGGCATACGGTGCATAAGCAAGTCCTCGGGAAATAGCTTGCTCTATCCCGTCTCGTACATAATAGAATCCTTCCGGCGAACGCTCACCTGTTAAAAATTCATGATCATAAGGATCTACATCACTTTGTAATAGTTGAGCTGCGTTTGCATCCGTCCGGGCGATTAACACAGTCGGAACATTTAACACATCAGCAGCAAGACGGGCTGAAATTAAATTACGAACGGCAGATTGCGTTGGTAATAATACTTTACCACCTAAATGGCCGCATTTTTTCTCAGAAGATAATTGATCTTCAAAGTGAACGGCTGCAGCACCGGCTTCAATCATTGCCTTCATTAATTCATAAACATTTAACGCACCGCCGAACCCTGCTTCAGCATCAGCAATAATCGGAACTAACCAATTTGTATCGTCACGACCTTCAATGCTGTCAATTTCATCAGCACGCTGTAATGCTTGATTAATCCGTTTTACAACATTTGGAACGCTGTTTGCCGGATATAAGCTTTGATCCGGATACATTTGTCCGGCCAAGTTGGCATCAGCTGCCACTTGCCAACCGCTGACATAAATGGCTTTTAAACCGGCTTTCACTTGTTGAACGGCTTGGTTACCGGTTAAAGCACCGAGGGAATGAATATAATCTTCTTCATGTAATTGTTTCCAAAGAAGTTCAGAACCCCTTTTTGCCAAAGTATGTTCAACGAGTACTTTTCCCCGCAGACGAACAACATCTTCTGCCGTATACGGGCGGGTAATTCCTTTAAACCTTTCTGAATTCCACATCTCTTTTAATTGTTGGATTTGTTCAGCTTTACTACTCATTGTGATTTCCTCCTAAGAAAATGTATTTATATTAATTTTTAAAAAAACCAAGAATAATAGACTACGAATTAATCAAGCTTTTCATATCCGGGAATGGTCAAAAATTCAATGAACTCTTCCTGCTCGATTAATTCTCTAAATAGTGCTGTTGCTTCTTCAAATCTGCCTTGTTCAAATCGTTCTGCACCAATTTCCTGCTTAATCTTTTCCAATTCTTCCTCAATCATTTGCTCAACCAGCTCAAACGTAACTTTCCGACCATCACTTAATATTCCTTTTGGATGGCGAATCCATTGCCATACTTGAGCCCGGGAAATTTCAGCAGTAGCGGCATCTTCCATCAAGTTATACAGTGGAACCGCCCCTTTTCCCATTAACCAAGCTTCAATATATTGAATTCCGACACTGATATTGATGCGGAGTCCTGCTTCGGTAATGTCTCCTTCAGGTACTTCCACCAGCTGCTCAGCGGTAATTTCAATATCATCCCGTTTCCGATCGATTTGGTTCGGCTGCGGCATATATTGGTCAAATACTTCCTTGGCAACCGGAACGAGACCCGGGTGGGCGACCCAACTTCCATCGAAGCCGTCTTTCACTTCTCGTTCTTTATCCTTGCGCACCTTTTCAAATGCAGACGCGTTGGCAACCTCATCATTTTTAACCGGAATTTGGGCAGCCATTCCGCCAATTGCCGGGGCATTCCGCTTATGGCAAGTTTTTGCCACATAAAGTGTATAGGCACGCATAAACGGTACTTCCATTGTCACTTGGGAACGGTCCGGTAATATAAAATCCGGGTGTTTCCTGAACTTTTTGATCGTACTAAAAATGTAATCCCAACGACCGCAATTCAATCCGGCACTATGTTCTTCTAATTCATACAAGATTTCATCCGCTTCAAATGCTGCTGTAATTGTTTCGATAAGTACGGTTGCTTTAATCGTCCCTTGAGGAATGCCAAGTTCTTCTTGGGCAAATACGAAAACATCATTCCAAAGACGGGCTTCTTTTGCATTTTCCAATTTCGGTAAGTAAAAATAAGGTCCGGACCCACGCTTAATCAATTCTTTTGCATTGTGATAGAAAAATAGACCGAAATCAAAGAGACTTGCCGAAATTGGCTCCCCATCAATTAAAAAATGTTTTTCTACCATATGCCATCCTCTTGGGCGAACAAGTAAAGTGGCCATTTCATCTTTTAATTGATACACTTTACCGTTTGGCGCCGTAAACTGTAACGTTCTCCGGATAGCATCCCGTAAATTCCTCTGCCCTTGTATCGTATTGGCAAATGTCGGTGCGTTTGCATCCTCAAAATCGGCCATGAATACTTTTGCTCCCGAGTTAAAGGCATTGATGACCATTTTCGGATCCCCTGCAGGACCGGTAATCTCTACCCGTCTGTCTTGCAGATCTTTTGGAATTGGTGCAATGGTCCAGTCCCCTTCACGAATAGCTTTTGTCTCTTCTAAAAATGTTGGTTTCTTGCCTTGGTCAAATTCCTTTTGTAATTCTTCACGGAGTTGCAACAATGATTTTCTTTTTGCTTCAAAACGTTCATGCAATTTTTCTAAAAATGCTGCCGCATCGTCCGTTAAGATTTCAGATTTTTCATATTGCAGTCTTTCCTGAATCCTTTCCATTTCTACACCCCTTTGTCACATCTGAATACTTGGTAAAATTTTGTCCACACATATAGAACTATGAATCTATAAGTCATCCACACCTACATCCCGGTGAATGTTGCAGTGGAGATTTCCAAAGAAGTTTTAAAGCGAAAATCTTCATTCCTTGATGCGTGTCCACTTCGCCGCTGGAGCATTCATCCGTTATGTACACCGCATTGGTTTTCAATGAAATTCATCTCCCACCTGAATACTCACACATCGAGGTGGGAGTCTTTCCGCCCGAGGTTGGTAAAGTAAATTCTGTTATATTACAAAGAAGCCGATTGACTTACAGATTCCGATAACATTTCTAAGTGCCTAAGTTTAATCCAATAATCCTGTACCATTACAACGGGAACAATCAACAATACCTGAATCATGACAATGATCGCAATGAGCATGATTTGACTTCTTTTCCAAATGGCAAGTACAAGGCATTTCTCCGTTCCCTTCACAAGTTGGACAATTCATTATAAAATCCCCTTTCATGTTTTTGTATTACTACAGTATATTTATTTATTAATTATTATATAACAGATTTTTGAAAACGCAACCCCTTTTTAGAAAATTCTTTCGACAAAATGCAAAATTTTTTTGGAGGTCACTGAAATACTATTGCTCACACAATATATAGTAATGTGAACCGCAAAAAACACTAGATACAGTGTTCAAAAAGTCATCCTTCATATTTTTCAGCCGTCTTTTTTTGCCCGCATTTGTTTTTTCCAATTTGAAATGTTAAATGATTCCCTTAAAAAATGATAAACTATTTATGAATTACTATGGAAAAAGAAAGGATTGGTCACGTATGAAACCAGCAATCCGCTTTGAGCAAGTGAACTATTCTGTTGATGGTTTACATGTTTTAAGAAATATAACCGGTTTTTTCCCAAAAGGTAAAATAACGACACTTGTCGGGCCGTCCGGTGCAGGAAAAACAACACTGTTTCGCCTGTGTAACGGGCTGAAGTCACCGGATTCCGGGGATATTTTTATTAATGAGAAGCATATCAAGGAATATGACCCGGTAACATTAAGACGAAAAGTTGGACTGGCCCTGCAAAATGCTACGATGATTGATGGAACGGTTTTCGATAATTTATCACTTCCGTTAAAATTACAGGGGAAACAATTGGAAGAAGCTGAGGCAAAAAGGTTACTGAATTTAGTTGGATTAGAGGAACAGTTTTTATCTCACGGTGCAAAGGATTTGTCAGGCGGGCAAAGGCAAAAGGTATCGATTGCCAGAACTTTGGTGAACCGACCAGAGATTCTCCTCCTTGATGAAATTACCTCTGCCCTTGATCGTATCTCCCAACAAGACATTGAAGAATTAATTATGAACATTAATAAAAAATTTGGCACAACGATTATTTGGATTACCCACAATCTTGATCAAGCTGTAAAAGTAGCAGACTATACCTGGGTAATGATAGCCGGGGAAGTTGTTGAAACCGGAGATATCTCTGTATTAACAGCGCCGAAAAATGAACGGGTCAAGCTGTTTGTAAAGGGGGAAGAGAATTGAGCTTTTTAAATCTTACACTTTCACTAATCTTTGTTCTTATTCCGCTTATTTTATCGAAAACATTAAATCTTGGTTTAGAAAAAGATACAATTATTGCCGTTGTCCGGTCGATTATTCAACTTCTGACAGTGGGATATATTTTACATTTTGTTTTTACATCCAATGATTATCTATATATTATTTTAATGATTGGTCTAATCATCGGTGCTGCTACGGCGAATGCCCGTAAAAAAGGAACATCGATCCCCGGCATTACCGGCAAATTAATTTTTACCTTTCTGTTTGTGGAATTGTTAACACAAGGGATTTTGTTAGGATTCGGGATTACACCGCCAACCGCCCAATACATGATTCCAATTAGCGGGATGATGGTCGGCAATTCCATGGTGCTTGCCATTTTGTTTCTTAATCGGTTTGCGTCGGAAGTCCACGCTTACGAAGAGGAAATTGAACTTATTTTGTCGCTTGGCGGGACTCCGAAACAAGCCATTCATCGGCAATTGATTACAGCCATTAAGGCAAGTACGATACCAACAATTGAAAGTCAAAAAACGATGGGACTTGTTCAGTTACCGGGGATGATGAGCGGTCAAATTATCGCCGGTGCCGACCCGATCCAGGCGGTACAATTCCAATTATTAGTTTTATTTCTTTTGCTTACCACTGCAGTTATTACTAGTGTTTTATTAGGGTTCTTATCCTATCCGACTCTGTTTAACCAGAGAATGCAACGGGTAAAAGAAGTAAACCCCACGGATTAATCGTGCCGTGGGGCTGTTTTATGCTCATATCCAATACTCTTTGTTCCATTAAAAGTCATTGACTATTTTTATTGGCTACAGCTGAAGCCTCTTTCCAATACATTGCCATTGCTGTGCCAATAATTAGCACAATCGTCGAGAAATAGTACGGGAAATTTAAATTAATGTCAAATAACATGCCGCCGACAATCGGACCAAATATATTCCCAAAACTTGTAAATGTTGAATTCATTCCCCCGATAAATCCTTGATCATTTCCGGCGACCTTCGACAAATACGTTGTAACCGCCGGACGAATTAAGTCAAAACCGGCAAAAACGATAAACGTGACCAATAAGATTGAGAAATAATGATTGACTATGGTCATGACAAAAACAACGATGGAGGAAAACAGGAAACACCAACGTATTAACCGGATTTCTCCAATTTTTTTCGTTAAGTAATCAAATAAAAACACTTGGCCAACAGCACCAATGATTCCACCGCCCATAATAATGATCGCAATATCTTTTGGTGAAAATCCAAATTTATGATCAATAAATAGACTAAATAACGACTCAAATGCTGAAAGTCCAAATGAAGAAATAAAGATTAATAACAATGGTATGAAGTAAATTGGTTTAAACGCGACTTTCCATGTTGTGGATTGTGAATGTTCCGGAACCTTTGTCTCCTCTAATCTTTCCGGTTCCTTCAATAGGATAAAGGATAAGATTGCGGCAAAAACACCTAAAAAACCCGCTACATAAAACGGTAGCCGTGCACTAAATTCAGCTAAAAAACCACCGAGTCCCGGACCGATAATAAATCCGGTATTAATGGCTGCAGACATATATCCTAACGCTTTCGGTCTCTCATGTGCCGTCGTAATATCAGCAATAAATGCGGTAACAGCCGGCATGATAAAAGCACTGCTTAAACCGCCGAACATACGAGAAAGGAATAAGACTTCCACTGTTTTTCCGATTCCAAATAAAAATTCCGACAGGCCGAAGATAACCAACCCAATTACAATCATTCGCTTCCGTCCATAACGGTCTGCCCATCTGCCGGCAATGGGAGAGGATATAAGTTGAACAAAGGCAAATACAGCCACCATATACCCTACAACTGCCCCATTGATCGACAGTTCATTCATTATCGTTGGTAAAACAGGAACAACTAAACCAATTCCTAAAAATGCTAAAAATAAATTTGCTAGTAAAATACTTAATGTGACTTTCTTTTTCTTATCCATACTTACTCCTTACATAAAATCTTCAAATATCGTATCTCTATCTTAAACGATAACCAATGAATAATAAAACCTTAAAAACCCTAATTTTAATTATATCAAAAAAGATGCTGTACTCTGCAGCATCTTTTTTCAATATCGCTTCATTACCCATCAAGGCTCAAGTTAACCTTAAATGAGCGGGAATTCGATTATTCCCTGTTTGTTCGTTGAAATAACCAGACGTATACGGGCAACGGATTTGAACCCGCCACCCCTACGGCCTGAACGTAGTGCTCCAGTTAAATAACCAGTTACGGGCAAGCCCCTCTCAGTCATAGGTGTGGTGGTTTTACGGCCCGAAAAGGCGGGATAAAATGAAGTCATAATTCTTTTGTTTTACCGATGAATTTTCGGTGATTTTCCGTACGCTCTTGTTCATACAACCAGACGACGATAACGAGACAGGCCAGCGCTACTTCGGAAAGTGCCATAAATGCGATCGAATATTGTCCGGTAATATTATGAACGGCAGTTAAAACTAACGGCGGGAAAAAACCACCAAGTCCGCCCATGGCTGAAACAATTCCATTTACGACACCGGCTTGTTTTGAAAAATAAAGCGGGACAAGTTTAAACACTGTTCCATTACCAATTCCTACGAATAATGCCACAGCCAAACAACCTACCGTAAACAATTCAATATTTGGCGAAAAGGCAAGAATAACTGCTGACAAGGTCACCGCGATAAATGTAAACATTAAAATAATAAATGAATTGAATTTATCCGCCAACAACCCGCCTATCGGACGCATAAGTGTCGCAAGTACAATGAATCCTGCCGTCCGTATCCCAGCATCAACTGAATCTAAATTGAAATTGTTAACCAAAAAGTTAGGTAAGAACATGGTAAACGCAACAAACGCACCGAATGTAATGAAATAAAACAAGCTTAGAAACCAGAGAGTCCTATTTTTGCATACACTTTTAAGTTGCTCAGCCATTGATTGTTTTACTTTCACTTCTTTCCGGTCGCCAAATATGAAGTTAAAAACGATAAAGATAAGCAATAAAATTAAATAAAGTTGTGCTGTTTTTTGCCATCCAAGTGATTGAGCAATAATCGGAGCGCCAAAAGTGGTAATCGCAGTTCCGGCATTGCCTACCCCATACACACCATTAATAAAACCTTGCTTTTCTTTCGGATAATATTTTGGCAGTGATGTAACACCAACAGAAAAAACTGCTCCGCCAATTCCAAGGAACAACCCACCAATGACTAAATCAATAAATGAATTTGCCACGCTAATATAAAAAACCGGAAACAATAATACAGTAAAACTTATCATAAATAATTTACGTGCACCAAAACGATCGGTGTAAAAACCAATAGGAATTCGTAAAAGCGAGCCTAAAATAACCGGGATCGCCGTAATAATTGAAACTTGGCTTTCTGTTAATGGAATATCTTGCTTAATGCTAGGGATTAACGATGAAATTAAAACCCACATCATAAAGCCCGTTACGAGTGAAGCTGTTTGCAATGTTAACTGAATCGATGGTTTTCTCATCGGAAAAATCTTCCCTTCTTAAAAATTTTTTATATTTAACGGATTTAGTTTTTATTTATCTTTATCCTAAAAGGTAAAAAGGTGGTATTTGTGTGATGTACATCACATTTTCACCGTTCATATGGTTCATTTTGTGACCACTTTTTGAAAAATAAGAAGAAAAGCGCAGAGCGCCCGCTTAGCGACGTACAAACTGGAGCGCCCCGCAATG
>NZ_JAJCHL010000072.1:0-15814 GCF_020554505.1 Caldibacillus sp. 210928-DFI.2.18 | reverse complement strand
CAACGGTTGATTTCTCAAATGACTTTCTGCATGTGATTCGTTCAGCAGCCCCTATTTAATGAGGAAAATATACAAATAGGGATACTCAACCCCACCATTATAATACCAGTTGGAAATTTTAAAAAATAATGGAGTAATAGTGCGATTCCAACAATTCCACCGTCTATTAAATGATGAGGAACTAGGAACCCATTCACACCAACTCCTAATAACAGACTTCCAATAAGAGTAGCAATTAATTTCTGAAAAATAACAATCACCTTGTCTCATCTCATTTTAATCTAATAATATGTCGGGAATTTAAGGTTAAGAACACGAATGATAAGAACCTTTCCAATTGGGTCTATCGAAGTGTGCCCAGTCAAGGTCCAACGATTGTCCTGTTTCTGAATATACTCTGAACAGAGCGAATGGACTAAAAGCATTCTTGAAGGATGGCCGTATCGAAATTGATAATAATCCAGCCGAAAATGCCATTCGTCCAAATGTGATGGGTCGAAAAAACTGGCTCTTTTCCGTCAGTGAAGCTGGTGCAAAAGCCAACGCCATCTGTTTAAGTATCGCAGAAACGGCAAAAGCAAACGGAGTGGATTTCTATCGTTATCTCTTGAAGTTACTGACGGATTTTCCGAATCTTGATATCTATCCACATTCGGAAATTTTAAATCAATATATGCCTTGGTCAAAAATGATCCAAGCAGAATGTGGCAGATAAAATGAAATCACCGTATATCTGATTAAAAAAATCATGATATACGGTGATTTATGATGCGTACGGTTAAGGTATGCTTATTTTTTATAGTTCTGGCTTACAAAAGAAAAGCATTACCTCAAATGCTGGTAGGAATTTTTAATATTATTTGTCAGCTCATTTAAAATAATTTTTTTCTTTGCCTGAGGTAAATGGCAGCTTAAAATTAGCAAATCAACTAGGTCAGGTTGTTCCTCAGCAATTTCCTGCAAGTAATCCCTGCCAAACTCTTTCATAACAGGTAGCAAACTGCTCATTTTTAATGGAAATCCACATCAATTCTCTTTTTATTTGTTTGAGTTTGTTTAGGCATGATAACTTCTAGTACACCATTCTTATAAGAAGCCTTTATACCTTCCTCAGAAACAGGAGTTGGTAGTGTAATAGCTCTGTGAAAGCTACCTGTGTATCTTTCTCTCCTATGCATATTCTCTTCTTTAATCTCATTAGTTCTGTTAATTGAGCCACTAATTCTCAATACATTATTTTCAATATCAATGTTTACATCTTCTTTACTCTGTAAGCCTGGAATGTCACAAGTTGCTACTACCTCTTTATCTGTTTCATGAACATCCACTCTTATATTCCCCAAATGATTCATATCATTGTCTAAATGAAAAGGGAAATCATTGAATAATCTGTCAAAATCTCTCCTAATGTTAGTTAATTGTCTAAATGGATCATAAGGTATTAATGCCATTTGTATCATCTCCTTAGTTATTTTTAACAAATATATTTTTTACATTTACTATGTAATTATTCATTTAAGGGATAAGCTGAGTCAGTTTTAGAAAAGCATCCTATTACAGAAAAAGGAGAGCCTAGCTACAGGAGATTTATTTTAGTAATATTTTGGCTTAATTTTAAAACGAAAGGAATCTCAATAATTGTCTATCCAAAGGAATAATTGCTATTTAGAATTGAGGATAAAACAATTTATTCGAGGCATTCTATCTTTTGTACTAAACCACAAACAGGAGGAAGTAGCATGGCTAATCAAATTGATACTAATAAATTAAAACAAGCAGAGGCAGCCTCTTCTATTGTAAAAGATATGATAACTTCAGCGATTGAACAATCTGCTGCTAATACTACTCTTGCTTCAGAAGCATTAAAACAAGCATCAAATGAGGTTGCACAAATACAAACATTAATTAGTCAAGTACAATCTCAGTTACAAGCCCAAGCATCTGCATCGGAAGAATAAAACTATTATAATCTTTTAGCTAAGATGGATAGATGGGATTTGCAATATACGTAAATCCCTTTTTTATTTTTAATCATACGGTGTAACAGCGCACTCCATATTAACATGAACCGTCACTATAGGCGTTTTCTATATTTATTGTGTTTAATTAAGTTCAGTAAAGGGAACGGTGGAAAAAATTTGAGATGAGACATATTACCCAAAAAGATTATACATCGCAATCCTATAATCGTCGCCAAATAGAAGAATTGATGGGGATTTGGAAACGAGGTTACTACAGAAAAAATGGTGCTATTCACCAAAAGTAATTTTATAACTATATTTCCAAAAAATTCACCACATAAGAAAATTCTGATTCAGGTAATCTAAAAAGGTCAAAAAAAATTCAAGGAGGATTCATCATGACAGTAATAAATGATGTTAAGACAGCTCTAGCAGGCTTAAAAAGTGCACAAGCAAGTTTCGAAACATTTGCTCTTGGTACAGATAATCAACAGGCAAAGCAACTTTACCAAGATGCTGCTAAACAAACCCAATCTGTTATTAACAGCATTGAACCACGCGTTCAACAAATTGAACAAGAAGAACCTCAATACAAACAACAATAATGAGTAAGATAAAAAAGGTTGGTTGGGAGGCCAACCTTTTTTAATTCCTTTAAATAATGGGAAAAACGGAGATGGTTTCATGAAAGACAAAATAACCAAAATAAAAATTTTTCTTTCCATTTTAGCCGTGATCGGGTTTGGAACAGGATGTAACGATAACCAAAATCAGTTAGATGAGGATAACAATCAGGTTGTCACGGTCAGCAACGGAATAGTTGCAATCTCAGCCAGTTTCCACCAGCCCCCGATATTAATTCAAATATTTTTAACACCGTTTACTCACAAGAGATAATTACTTACCCTTGTCATCCATAAACTTTTCAATATACAAAAAATTGAATCTACACATCAAAATAGTCTTCTCTATCAGGAGACTCATTGGTGAAGAAGATAACTGTTTCTGGCAATTAACTGATGTATGTTTTGGCAGTATGTTTATTAAACTTTATGAATCATTATTTAAGGTTAAACCTGTATACACATTTATTTTTATTCATATTTGTAAAGCAATGCTTACTGTACTAAAGGGAGGTTAGTTCAATAAGGATTTGGGAAAAGGGAGTACAAACACCTTAAATGGGAAATTTAATTAAGTAAACATCATAAGGAGGTTTTTCCATGCAAACAAAAGCTACTGTTACCTTTGGAAGTGGTGAACCATTTGAAATTAAAGACATAACGATAGACGAACCACAAACGAATGAAGTGTTGATTCGTCTTGTAGGGACCGGAATTTGCCACACCGATATTCTTGCTCAAACACAAGCTTAACCGGTTCCACTTCCTGCAGTACTAGGTCATGAAGGGGCAGGGATTGTTGAAAAAGTCGGCAACGGTATTTCTCATATTCAACCCGGTGACCATGTTGTTCTTTCTTATAGTTCTTGCGGTTCATGCGACAATTGTTTGACCGGCAAAGCATATGCCTGTGAGCGGTTTTATGAATTGAATTTTGAAGGAAGAATGGCAGATAGATCTACTCGCTTACACGTAGAGGGGCAAGATGCTTCTAACTTTTTCGGACAATCTAGTTTTGCATATTACGCGGTAGCCAATGCAAGAAACGTCATAAAGGTCCCAAAAGATGTTCCACTTGAAATGCTCGGACCGCTAGGTTGTGGGGTACAGACTGGAAGTGGAGCGGTATTAAATAAATTAAAACCGGAACCCGGCACAAGCATTGTTGTCTTTGGTGCTGGTACAGTAGGATTAAGTGCAATTATGGCGGCTAATGTATGTCATTGCGGCATTATTATTGCCGTTGATGTTCAAGAAAACCGATTAGAGTTAGCAAAGGAATTAGGAGCCACACATACCATTAACGCAAGAGAAGGAAATGTTTTAGAAGCAATCATGAAGATTGCTGAAAAGGGTGTAAACTACGCTATTGAGTCCAGCGGTCGCCCTGAAAATTCGAGAAATGCGGTGGATTCACTTACTGTAACAGGAAGAGCGGTACAAGTGGCGGGTGGTCCTATTGGTTCGGAAGTAACGTTGGATATCAATACGATTCTTTTTGAAAGAAACTATGAAGGATTTTTGATGGGTGAAGGTGTTCCTCAAATATATATCCCTAGATTAATCGAACTATATAAGCAGGGGAAATTCCCGTTTGATAAATTGATTACGTATTACTCTTTTGAAGACATCAATAAAGCAGTAGAAGACGCTCATAAGGGTACAACCATTAAACCACTCCTAAAATTTTCATAAATATTAGACCAAATAGACTTTCGACTTGTAGAAGAGAACATATAAAATAAAATGTTTGTGAAATTAAGCTAACGAGTGCTTTAACACAATAAGAAATAAAATTAAAGAGCCTAAAATATGCAAGTTTTTATGCACTACTTGCGTACTTTGGCTCTTTTTTCATTTCAAAAGCCTTTCAGTCTTTATTGTATTCAGTCAATTTGTCTGTTACACTGTATGTATATTTTTATCTAAAAGCTACACGTTGTGTAGAAGCCTTCATACCTTCCTTTATTTTTATTGGAGTGGAGAGTTGGCATAAAGTTTTTGTTCCTTCGTATTCTCCTGTTTAGGGGAAATGGCAGGTGGACATTTTGTCCGAAAAGTGCAATTTGCAAAAGATAATAGGTTTAATATTTCCACGATCTTAGTCGTGAAATATATAAAAAGTCGATTGTTCTTTGGAATGATCGGCTTTTTTCTGTTTAGAAAAATAGTTGAGAAAGCGAGGTTGGACAAAGAAGCGAAAGTTTCAATGAAAACAAGTTTTGTTTTCACGGTGGACTATACACAAAGAGAAGGGAGGAAGCCCTCTGTGTGCTTTATACAGAAGGGTTCTCCCTTTCTGTATAGGCATCGCAGGGTAAAAAGTCATGATTAGCATAGAAACATTGGTATGCAAAGACGAAGAAGAATGTCAGAGGAAACGGGAACGGTGGGAACATCTGCAAAACCGTTTCTGTGCAATTGGCCAAAGAGAATTGGATATGTTCCGTGCCAGAATGGGTGACGGGAAACACAAAATCCTTTGCGATAAGCACTTCTACAAAAGAAGTTTTGAACGGTCAATTTCAGAAGCTGATTTCAAAGAAGTTCTAAAATGCGGATGGGTCGTTGAGCGGAACAAAACCGCAAAAGCGACTTCGATTATGCTGCTTGGATATGTCGGTATGAATTATCGACCATTGCATATTGTCATTGACATGGTGAGTGAAAATTTATGGGTAGCTGTAACGGCCTATAACCCGCAAAGCCACGCATGGAAATGGAATGAAGGATTTGATAATCGGGTCTGTTTTTGTAACCCGGACGATTAAAAATGCCAAAGGAGAGGATTTTCAATGGAATACTTGGTAGCAACGAAGAGTGATCGGCAAAAGACTATCGCAAAACTGAAAGGAAGTCTGTATTCGCTTTCGCTTGATGAATTGGTCATCCGTTCGATTGACGAAGCCGAATTTGACGTTTCTGACATGAACTGCCTGTATTGCGATAAACAGAAAACCGTCATCCGGAACAAATTGAAAACATACAAGGAAATGGTCAACGGAAAAGAAGTGTCGATTGACGTGACACGCTATCCGATGAATGTATGCCCTTCCTGTAATGCAGAGTTTGACAACATGGATGTGTCACTCTATCTTCAACAGCTGATCCGGTACGAAATTCTGAAAGCCTTGCGTTCAAGGAAGCCGATACCTGAAAAATTCCGGTTCAATGAAATCGTAAAAATGTGAAAGAGTTCTGTTTAAAACGTATTTACACGGGTTTCTCCGGACCGTAGATGCGTTTTTTTATTTTAAAAAACCAATATATGAGGGAGATGGATTGAGATGACAATTGATCTTAACAATGTCACAGCGGTTGAAAATGTAAAAGGGGATGAACCGATTCTCGGGCATCTAATGTGGTTCAGCGTCGGCAAGCAACTTGTCAAAGCGGATGATTTGCAGGCAGCCCTAACAGCAGCCGGAATTGACCAGGCTTTCATGCCGAACCCGATCCGTTCGTCGGATGCGTTTCGCCGAGCAACAAAGGAGATTGAAGTAAAAAAAGGCACTGCCCAAACGAACGTCTTTAAAAATTATCTGATCCGTGAAGTCTTTGCTGACAAGGATATGATTCAACGAAACATTGTCGTGGAGACAGTGGATCAATCCGGGAAACGGCTCGATTACGAAAGCAATGCGGGAATCATCACGCTTGATAAAAAGAACAATTCCCTTACATTTGTTACGTCAGATCCGATAACGGAGGACTTATGCAAAATGGCAGAGGAAAAGTTCAATATTTACAAAGAATATTATTCGGCTCAACAAGTCCGGGTAATGGTATCGAAAATCCTGAACAGCCTTGCACCGACGCCGGTTCGTCCAAATGGCGGCGTTTATTTTGTGCCGAATGCGTACACCGAGGGGCTGACGAAATTGGTGAATTTTACGTCATCGCTTGAAAATAGCGAATGCTTTAAAGTACCGATCGTCAACACCTATGACAATGTGCAGATGGTATCGCAAAAGCTGTCCGATCATTTTGACACCCTGCTTGCTGAATGCAAGGGAAGCGGAAATCTCCGGAAATCGCAAGTTAAGGATTTGATTAACCATGCGAACGGAATCATCAAAGACTATAAGGACTATCGCAGTATTGTACAGAGCGAAGCGTCCTTCTTTGAGGAAAAAATTCTGCATTTAAAAAGGGAAGTCGCCCGATTGGTCGACAACATGGAAGATTGACTGTTTAAAAGAACATCGAAAGGAGTTTATAAAATGAAATCTGATGTACAGATTTTTTATGTGAAAAACACGCCGCAAGTCCGAAAAGTGCGTGAGTATTTTGCTAAAAATGGCGTCCGTTATTCGGAAAAATGCCTTGAAAGGGAAGCCCTGACCTACGAGCAGCTAATTGAAATTCTACAAAATAGCTTTCGTGGAGTAGAGGAAATCCTTTCAGGACGTTCCGCCAAAGTTAAAAAGCTGATAAAGGAAGGAATCTTCATTGAACGGTTGTCCATCAAACAATTGCACTGGTTAATCCAACGGCATCCGGATTTGTTGGTCAATCTGATTATCGTTGGCAGAGGAAGGACGCTTATCGGCTATCAGGAAGAAGAAATGGCCGGTTTCTTACCGAGGGAACAGAAACGTCAAATTTTCCTTGAATCCTTGAAACGGGCGAAGATTCTTGAAGCGGACAAGCAGATTGTATAAATCGCCGATAGATGAAAGGGGGTTTTGAACGATGAATAATTACGAGTATCTTTTACGTGATATTTCATTGGAACTAAAAAAAGCGAATGAGTTGAAAGAAAAGGAATTGGAACTTCGGGAGCAGGAACTGAAAATGAGGGCCACAGAAATCACTTCGTTAGCCCATATCATGTATGCTGTCGAGGAAATGGCCAAACACGCCAGAAGTCATTCAGCAAGCAATGAACGGCTTGAACGATTGACTGCCCAATTCAAGGAAGTAAAAGGATTGTAACGACCAGTGACATATCTGTTCACGGCTGTCGTCTTTTTAAAAATACTATGTGTGAAAGAGGATGAATAAAAATGACAAACCTACAAAAATTGGCTGAAATTAAAAACGCATTGAACGCGAAGTATTTCGAACGTGAAAAGGAAGTCGAAGCAATCCTGATCGCATTGATCTCCCGTCAACATATGCTGATGATCGGACCTCCCGGAACAGGGAAGTCCGCATTGGCGGCGGATATTGCAAAGATTGTAACCGGGATGAATCATTTCCAATGGCTCCTGACACGATTCAGTACGCCGGAGGAACTATTTGGTCCTCTTTCCTTGAAAGACTTGGAGCAGGGGGTATATAAGCGGAATACGGCAAATAAATTGCCGGAAGCCCATATCACCTTCCTTGATGAAATCTTCAAGGCCAACAGTGCAATCTTAAACAGCTTATTGACACTGATTAACGAACGGAAATTTTATAATAACGGCCATCCGGTTCAAGTACCATTAATGTCCGTGATTGGTTCCTCGAACGAATACCCGGAAGAAGGCGAAGGATTAGAAGCCTTGTTTGACAGTTTCCTTCTGCGTTTTGAAGTCGATTATGTGGCCGATGATAACAATTTCATCGCTATGCTACAAGACAGCGGGAATCAACCGTTACCGAGTATGGATATACAGGAACTTATGAATCTGCAATTCTTTTCGGAAATGGTATCCATTCCGCCGGAAGTCTATCAGAAGTTGGCTGAAATCCGCATGGAGTTACGAAACGAAGGCATTTTCCCTTCCGATCGTCGGTTTAAGCAATCCTTATCCGTCCTAAAGGCAAAAGCACTTGTCGAACAGCGGCAGCACGTTCTCGTAAACGACATTGTGTTCCTTGAAAATGCTCTTTGGGAAACGCCGGATCAAAAGGACCTGACAGTGAAAATCGTCCGATCGCTTGCACAAGACACTGTTCTACGTTCAATCGACCAGGCACGTCAAGAAACGAAAGAGATTCAAGCAATGCTCAAACAGAATCCTTCTACGGAAGGCAGTCTTGAAGCAACGAAGAAATTGAAAATCATTGTAAATGAACTGAATGCCTTGAAAACGAAGAATCCGGGCCGTGAACAGCAGATTGACGAAGCCATCAAAGAAGTGACGGCTATTCAAAATGAAATCGTCGGAAGCATTCTGGACCCGATTGTGTAAGAAACATTTTCTAAAATAGAAAGAGGGGAATTACCCCTCTTTTCTTGTTTTTCGATTAAAACAAAGGAGTGTTTCAGATGAAAAAGAAATCTAAGTTCAGCAAATACGAAGATCAGTCTACCATCAACATGGACAGTTTCGATAAACGGCGTTTCCATTCGATTTATGATAACTCGAAAGGGATGCAGGAACTTGCAAAATCCTATCCCGGGTTCGATCATCTGCTTGGAGATATGTGGGGAAGTCTTTACAAGATGAAACCTATTTTGAAGGAAGAAGTACCGGATCATCTTCAACAGAACCATGCGATCGTGGAACGGATGATGTCTGACGAGGACTTTGAACAGCACCGAATCCATACAAAACTGGATGAACTCACTTCCGCGATCGGCACGATGAAATTCGGGGAGGAAACGAAAAAGTGGATTGAACAACAGGAGCAAGAAAATGAACGAATGAAGGAACTCATGCAGCAGCTGCAAGACTTGAAAAATAATAATCCGGATGGGAGACAAGACCAACAGATTCAAGAAACATCGGCAGCCCTTAATCAGGAATTGAAGGATGCCCTTAATCAACCGGGGAACGGGTTCCAACAAGCCATGCAGCGGGCGATGAATGATACAAATGATTTGAAGGACAAAGTGAAATCCATGATCGGCGGCGGTTCCGGGAATGAAGAAGCGGAACTCAAAAAAGTACCGTTACGGGAACAGCTTGCATTGGCCGAAGCCTTGTCCAAAAACGATAAGCTAAAAATCGTGGCTGAATGGGCCGGACGGATGAAAGCTATTGCCCGGAAGAAGCAAAAGTCGAAGCATAGCGATTCCATCGATCGAAGCGGTGTTACCATTGGAAATGAGATTGAACGCCTGTTACCGTCAGAATTGGCACAATATGCGAATCCAATTACGAAATTGGACTTTGCACGCCGCCTGACGGAAGCTGAAACACTTGTCTATGACCAAAAAGGCAAGGAGACGCTTGGAAAAGGCCCTATTGTCCTTTGTTTGGATCAATCAGGCAGTATGAAAAACCTTGATTCACAAGCGAAAGGATTTGCCCTCGCACTCATGTGGATTGCTAAACGGCAGAAACGAGATTTTTGCTATATTCCATTTTCCAGTAGTTCCGAACAGCATATCTTTGAGAAGGGGAAAATCTCCATTCGGGATATGACGCGTTTTGCAACCAACTTTCTTGGTGGTGGAACTAATTTCCAAAATCCGTTGAATAGAGCTTTAGGTGTAATTAACCAAAGTCGTTTTGAAAAAGCGGACGTCATCTTTATTACGGATGGCGATGACCATGTAGGAGAAGAATTTATCGAAACCTTCAATGAGAAGATGGCTGATTTAGGCAGCCCCGAAAAAAGAGTTTTAGGACGGTGTGTATACCGATTAAATAATAAGGAAAATCCTGCTGAAACATATGCAGGCTATGTCACCTTTGACCCTTATAAATAAGTTC
Source organism: Caldibacillus sp. 210928-DFI.2.18 (assembly GCF_020554505.1). NCBI lineage: Bacteria > Bacillati > Bacillota > Bacilli > Caryophanales > Bacillaceae > Caldibacillus > Caldibacillus sp. 210928-DFI.2.18. Next base: position 5,635 of record NZ_JAJCHL010000072.1, on the reverse strand, counting down.
GTAAACGCGTCACTCATATGGGTCGCGTGTTTTTGTTTTTTCGGAACTTATCAAACCTTTATTCGTCATGTGTAATTAAGATAGACAATTACCCTTTTTGTGTATAAAAATAAAAAGAAAGGAATGTTATGAAATGAATGTAATTCATCCTAAAAAAGTCATGGCTGTATTCACGCCCCTATATCAAAAATTAGTAAAAAACAAGTCATCCGAGATCCATCAGAAAATCGAGGTGAAAGATACAGACTGTACCTTAGTAATGTCCATTTATGAAAATCAACGGCCTTCACATGAGGTATTGGACAATCTTTTTCTTTGGGCGATCACTCATAACAAAGTAGACTTGATAGAAAAAATTATCGAATTTGCAATGCCTCATGAAAAGGTAAGGGGGGCTGACAATGGATGGTGCAATAGTGACAGTGTTCTGCCTCCGATGTAAGAGGAGTATTATATGAACGAGTAAGATTTCCCTTTTAGTACGCGGTTCGGCCTTAACTTTCACCAATCAAAATGAGGAATTTAAACTGCTTTGAAACATCTTTCAAATGCCTTATAATAAAATGTAATTTATAGAACAGTTTTTGGAGTTGGAAGAAGGTGTTTCAAGTGGGAAAGGTTGTTCCATTCCGGACAAGGGAAGAATGGGAAATCGAAAAGCAAGAAAAAATGAAAGCAGAATGGGAAGCCTATTTGGAATGGGAGGAAGAAACATTAAGAAAAACCCGTGAAGAAAGAGAAATGGCTAAATCAAAGCTGCTAAATGAATTATTGGATGATGAGGACTAAAAAGAACATCCCCCTGAAACAAAGGATGTTCTTTTGCTTTACATATAATCTTTTGTGACTGGAATCGAGGGTCCGTGACTGGACAGTGACTGGAAAAAGCATATAATTTTATAGGAAATCATCGAAATGCCTTTTCGTAAACGATCAGATTCCTTTGCTATGACGGCAATCCATCGAAGCTGATATAAAAATATCTCTAAGTAGCACAAAAGAACGTAAAAAATACGGTCTTAAAGGCGCTCGTCGTGCACCTCAGTTCTCAAAACGTTAATCTTGCGTTTCAAGGCTCTTTTCACTATGGTGGAAAGGGTCTTTTTTATGCCTAAAAAGAGCCTGTGACCACATTTTGACCACGAGAATTTTTCTGACCACTTCTGATCACGGTTTAACTAAATTCAATCCTTATTATACATGTCGTACAAGGAAAATTGAATCGAATTGCTACACTGCAAAATTACTTAGAGCCTGCACCAGTTATAATTAAAGCGAAATAGATGTTAAATGGGAAGTAATGCTATAATGAATCAAAGGCAACCTTTCTTTTAGGCGGGATAAAAACTGCACCTCTTGTTAATGAAAAGGACAATGAAGGTGCAGTTTTAGCATTTTACCCTAAATCATGTCCCGTTACAAAAATATACCCAACTAGGAAAACATTTAACACAATAATAATCACTGTTACAATCCATGCTAGTATGGTGACCCATTTACTGTTTACAAATTCGCCCATTTTTTCTTTATTACTTGTAAATAGCACTAATGGAACAATGGCAAATGGAAGTTGTAAGCTTAAAATAACTTGACTCCAAAGTAGTAAGTCTCCGGTTCCTTTCTCTCCCGCAACCCACGTAACGATAAAAGCAGGAATGACTGCAATTAACCGAGTAATTAATCTTCTTAACCAAGGGGAAATTCGTAAATGGATGAATCCTTCCATTACAATTTGGCCAGTTAATGTTCCGGTAATTGTCGAGTTTTGACCGGATGCTAATAGTGCTACAGCAAATAATGTGCTCGCAATACCGATACCTAATGTAGGGCTAAGCAATTCATATGCGGCTTCGATTTCAGAAACATTTAGTCCTGTACCATAAAATGCAGCTGTACCAAGAATTAAAATTGCCGAGTTAATAAAAAATGCAATTGTAAGCGAAAAGGTTGAGTCTAAGACGGAAAATTTAAGTGCTTCCCTTTTACCTTCTGTTGTACGTTTATATTGCCTTGTTTGTACAATAGATGAATGTAAATATAAGTTATGGGGCATTACGGTAGCACCGAGAATTCCGAGTGAAATAAACAACATATCAGGATTCCTAACAATTTCTGCTTTTGGTAAATAACCGCCAAAAAGTGCAGAAACATTTGGATGAGAAACGACCACCTCAAAAGCAAAGACGCCTAAAATCATAATCATTAGTACGATGACAATGGACTCGATTATTCGAAATCCTTTTTTCTGTAGTAATAATAACAAAATAACATCAAGCGTCGTAATCACAATCCCGATTAATAAAGGAATTTTAAACAATAAATTAAGAGCGATTGCGGAACCAATAACTTCTGCCAAGTCTGTTGCAATAATGGCAAGTTCAGTTAATAACCAAAGAATAATTGCCGTTTTTGCACTGGTAGCTTCCCGTGTAGCTTGTGCTAAATCTCTTCCGGTTACAATTCCGAGTTTAGCTGCAAGAGACTGTAGTAACATTGCTGCTAAGTTAGCAATTAAAATAACGAATAATAATGTATAGCCAAATCGAGCACCACCTGCAATCGACGTTGCCCAGTTACCTGGATCAACATACCCAACAGCAACGAGTGACCCTGGTCCGGCAAATGCAAAAAATTTCTTCCAAAACCCTGCATGTTCTGGAACACGTACAGAATTATTTACTTCCTCTAAACTAATATGTGAACTTTTTTGAATCCATGGTTGTTGCTTTTTTTGTTGTGCATGTACACTCATTTTTCCCACCTCTCAATAGTATGATTTAATCAAATTAATTTGTGTTAGGGCAACATTGAAGTAAAAAATAAAAGTTGCAATTCAATGTGCAACAGGAATAACAAGTTTACTCTAATAAAGTTATTAATATTATCTACTTGATTATAATAAATCTAATCTGCATTTTTTACAAGTTTTTTATTTTAGTCTTTTTTATAAAAAAATACCAACTTTAACTAGATCACACCCAAAAATCTAGTCTAAACGGGGGCCTTTGGAGTGGAGGACAAAAGAATTATCTAGGCAGGAGAAAATACGGTAGAAAGACTATAAAGGCTGCCTTAAAAATTTACTAAGGCGTTCCCTTTTGAATCACAAAAATTGAAATCGCAATAAAAATAAGGTACGATATTGCAACGATTTCCGCACCTTATTTTTTGTTGATTTATCAATGTTTTTGACATGAGGGATTTAATTTATATGAAATAAAGGAACATTCTAAAGAAAAGGCTCTGTTAAAGTTAGCTGTTGATATAACCTAAAAATAAGGGGTTGTGCAGAAAATGAAAATCCGTAAAAAATGTGATGATTAAGAATGTTGATATACCAAGGTTTTGAAACATGAAAAGTGGGATCCAGAAGTCAAAAATATGCCTTTCTGGACAGCTACTTATTTTCTATTGGTTAAAAAACTCACTTACTGTTTTCTCAGACTTTAGGTGTTCCTGTATCAGTTTCTTTAAGTCTTGTTCATTTTCAAATCCATCCAACTTATTGTTGTACCATTCTTGTATTTTCTCCCTTGTTACGGAGAATTCTTTGTCTGGAAATTTGAAAGTAATCCAATCTACATTTTTGATTAAAGCAAAAAGAAATGTAGAGTTAGTTATAACAGTTTCCTTCATTTCTTTATCTATACTGTTCGTATCAATATCTTTGTACTCCAAAATAATTCCATATGGTTCTTTCTTGGTTTCAAGTGAAATTTGATTTAACTCATTGTTGTATGTCAATTCATTTACAATATTTCCAACTGCACTGTTGTCACCCACATACGAATTCTTATATTGAAACAAATCTGTTTTCGATTCAGCACTTTGACTACAACTAGTCAATAACATCATTAGCGATAACAATGAAATAATACGAATGGTAATTCGCTTCACTATTACACCTCCTTTCATCTAATAATTTCCATCTAATTTTATCATATTCAACAAAACCGCTCCTAATAATTACTTATTTTAATTTGTTCGGTTTAGAGATACAAAAGGTTGGTTATCAAGGTCAAGTTTTACCGGTCCTTGTCGCTTCATGGGTGTTGGCGAAACTTGAACTTTCATTAAAAAAACGGATACCGGATGCCTTTCAGCTGTTATTAGTTGCTCCCATTGCGCTTTTAGTCACCGGATTCATTTCCTTTATCGTCATTGGCCCGGTTACATTTGCCATTGCAAAAGGAATTACATCAGCTGTTGTAGCAATCTTTAAAGCCGCACCGATTTTGGGCGGATTAATATACGGTGGTCTTTATGCACCCCTTGTCATTACAGGGATGCACCATACGTTCTTTCTTAGCAGTGGATTTACAACTAATTGGGAGTACCGGAACGACTTTCTTATGGCCGATGGTGGCATTGTCAAATATTGCCCAAGGTTCAGCAGCTCTTGCCATGTTCTTTGTTTTAAAAGAAGGAAAACTAAAAAGCTTATCGGCAACAACTGCTGTATCTGCTTACTTAGGTATCACTGAACCGGCTATGTTTGGTGTAAACTTACGCTATCGTTTTGCATTTATCTCCGCAATTATTGGTTCAGCTCTGGCCGGTGCATTTATTACATTACAGGATGTCCAAGCTCCATCGGTAGGTGTCGGAGGATTACCGGCATTCTTATCAATTTTACCGGGAAGTTGGGGTTCATTCTTTATCGGCATGGCGATTGTCATTATCGTACCTTTAGCCCTAACCTTGTTTTTTGGTAAAGTTCGCAAAGCTCAATGATGAAATAATCAATAGAAGTTTCGATTTGCCGAAATCAGTAAAGTACATTGCGGGTTAATTGGAAATTTATGGAATCATAACCATAGACACACGAGTTTATTTATCCAAGAATAACAAATTACCTGCATGTACGAGTTTGTTTTGACGATTCTATTCAGCTTTCGGTAAAATAAATATAAGTAATGAGCTAACGTTCATAGTGCGTTAGCTTTTTTTATACGTTAAGAATGTATAAATTTCCAGCAAAGAAGTGAATTCGACGTAGTGGGAAATTTTACGAATTAAGTATAAGCGCAACTACAGCTCTGCCGTCGCCTGAAGGCTCGGCAGTAGCTGAGTTTTCTTTACAAGAATAGCGGTGATAAACATGTATGAAAACAAATATTTATCGATATATGAAGAGTTAGTTGAAAAAATTCAAAGCGGACAGCTAAAGCCGAGTACAAAGTTACCGTCTGAAAATGAACTCGTAAAAGAATATGCGACTTCCCGGGAAACGGTTCGCAAAGCCTTAACAATGCTTTCCCAAAACGGCTACATTCAAAAAATTAGGGGAAAAGGGTCGTATGTACTGGATGTCAGTAAGTATGACTTCCGATTTCCGGGCTGGTCAGTTTTAAAGAATTGGCGCAAAAAATGGGTAAACCTTGGGGTACAATCGTAAATGAATTTGCGCTCATTTCACCGGATAGTCAATTGCAAAAACAGCTCAATGTAACGGAAAAAGACCCGGTATGGAAGGTCATTCGTACGCGTGTCATGGATGGTGAAAAGATTATATTGGATAAAGATTTTTTTAACAAAAAATATGTTCCTATTTTAACAAAGGAAATTTGCGAAGGGTCGATTTATAAGGATGGGCGTAAAACCCCTACGCCTTTAGGCTAGGGGATGTAAGCCC
>NZ_JAJCHL010000071.1:0-16169 GCF_020554505.1 Caldibacillus sp. 210928-DFI.2.18 | reverse complement strand
AAAGCTCATAAATCCTTCTCCTATTTGGTTTTTTTGTTTGTTCAGCAACCCCTATGTATGATATCGATGAACAAAGACAAAAGGTTATTGGAGAATTTGCTAAAGTTTTATTTTCAAAAGAATACCCTGAACTCGAATTCACTTATACTGTCAATAAAGAAGAGGCCTTTCAGGAAGACCTTGATTTTGTTTTTTGTCAGATGAGGACTGGCGGGTATCCAATGCGCGAAAAAGATGAAAAAATTCCACTTAGTTTAGGTGTCATTGGTCAAGAAACTTGCGGGCCTGGTGGTTTTGCTTACGGGTTGAGGTCAATTAGGGACATGACAGAATTGGTGAATGATGTACGAAAAAAAGCAATGAATGCCTGGATATTGAATTATACAAATCCAGCTGCCATCGTTGCCGTTGCTTTAGAAAGAATATTTCCTGATGACAAAAGGATTCTGAATATTTGCGACCAGCCTGAAAATCTATTACGCTCGTATGGCAGAATACTCGGAATGAATCATAGAGAATTTGAACCGATCTATTTTGGTCTAAATCACTTTGGTTGGTTCACAAATCTCTATGATAAAAAAGGTGTAGACTTATTACCAAAACTTCGGGAAATGATTTTGACAAATGGGTTCCGTCCGGCGGATTTTGAGCAACGGGATAAGTCCTGGCTTGAAACTTATGCAACAGTAGAACAAATTGTGAGGGACTTTCCTGATTATCTTCCAAATACTTATCTTCAATATTATTTATACCCAGATAAAATCTTGAAAAAATTGAACCCTAATTATACTAGAGCTAATGAGGTTATGGATGGCAGGGAAAAAAGGGTATTCTCTGAGTGCGCGAAAGTAGCTGCAACTCAAAGCACGAAAGGCGCAAATGTAGTTGTCAATGATGCCCACGGTGAGTTTATCATTCTTGTTGCTGAATCCATTGCTTATAATAAAGGAAACACCTTCATTATTATAACTAAAAATGAAGGGGCAATTGAGAATTTGCCTGAGGATGCTATGGTAGAGGTAGCGGCAAGCCTTACTGCAAATGGGCCAAAACCTTTCAGAGTTGGAAAAATCCCAACATTCCACAAAGGTCTAATTGAAGGACAATTAGCATACGAGCAGTTAACAGTGGATGCTTATGTTGAAAAGTCTTATCAACGGGCATTGGAGGCTTTAACGTTAAATAGAACGGTTGTTTCAGCGAAAAAGGCACGTGAAGTTCTTGATTCTTTAATTGAGGCGAATAAAGATTACTGGCCGGAATTAAAAGAAGAACAGCATACTTTGACAATGGTATAAGTATTTGAAGCTGTTCATAATCACTTTTCATCTTAAAAATGCATGCTGCGGAAGTCGTATTTAACATTAATCCGGCTTCCCTGCATAATTTTTTTGCAAAAAAAGTAAGCGCTCTCCATAATGTGTGAATTGAAAGGGGAAATGAAAGATGAAAAATGGTAAGTACTTTGCATTTTTTCAACAGCTTGGCAAAATGTTGATGACTCCTGTCATGATTTTGCCAATCGCCGGAATATTAATGGGATTAGGTGCTGCTTTAACGAGTAATACTGTTGTGCAGGCTATGCCATTTTTGGAACATACAAGTGTTCAATATATTTTAACACTTTTAAAATCTGTTGGGAGTATTGTATTTAATAATCTTCCGGTTATTTTTGCTATATCTATTGCTATGGGATATGCAAAAAAAGAAAAAGGAGTTGCTGCATTATCAGCTTTCCTTGCTTTTATGGTCATGAATGTAACCATGAATTCTATTTTAACGCTAACAGGTTCAATTGATCCGGCTAACTTAAAAACCGGCCAATCCGTTATTCTAGGTGTTCCGTCACTAGATACAGGCGTATTTGGAGGAATTATTCTTGGATTTATTGTTGCCTTTTTACACAACCGCTACTATACGATTTCTCTTCCGCCAATTTTGTCTGTTTTTAATGGTACTAAATTTGTACCTATGGTTTCGATTCTGACAGCTATCATCTTTGGGTTTATCATGTCAGGTATTTGGCCGTTTTTCCAAAGCGGATTAAGTTCATTAAGTGATGTAATCAAGGGTACAGGTGCAAGCGGTACATTCATCTATGGGCTCTCAGAACGCTTACTACTTCCGTTCGGGCTACACCACTTTGTTTATTTGCCATTTTTCTTTACAAGCTTAGGCGGTTCCGAAATAATTGGAGGCAAAGTGGTTGAAGGGGCGGTAAATATCTTCCAAGCACAACTAGGTATGTCAAACCCTCAATTTGATATTGATGTATCAAGATTTGTGATGAATGGGAAAATCCTGATTGCTTCATTTGGTCTTCCTGCTGCGGCATTGGCCATGTACCACACTGCAAAGGGTAATAAAAAGCAAAAAGTGAAAGCGCTGTTAATTGCGGGTTGTATCCCTGCAATTTTTATGGGTGTCACTGAACCAATTGAGTTTACTTTTCTTTTTATTGCACCCGTACTATATGTTTTCCATGCTATTATGGCCGGGATTGCTTATCTTGTAACATATTTGTTTGAGATTAATATTCCGGGTTCCACAGCTTTTGGAGGTCCATTCTTCAGTTTTATATTTAACGGTGTACTTCAGGGAAATGAAAAGACACATTGGGTGTATGTACCTATTATTGGTATCATTTACTTCACTGTATATTATTTTGGTTTTCGCTACTTTATCCTAAAATTTAATTTAAAAACACCAGGCCGTGACGAAAGTGATGATTTCACTGAAATAACAGCTGCCCAAGAAACAAAGTTAACTTCAAATGAAGTTGCGGCAGGAAGCGCAATTGTTTACGATATTATTGAAGCACTAGGCTCAAAGGAAAATATTATTAGTGTGGATGCATGTTGGAGTCGTTTACGTGTAAAAGTCAAGGATAAAGATAAGGTAAAAGATGAAGCCTATTGGAAAAAGATTGGTGCAAATGGACTTGTGAAAGTAAATGATGGGGTACAGGCAATTTATGGGGCAAAAGCAGACATCTATAAGACGCAAATCAGGGAAATTTTAGATCTTGATTAAAATTATGAGAGGTGACCGGTTATATGTTCAAAAAACTGCTGGGAGTAAAAAAAAAAATCGGAGGTAGTATTCGCTCCTCTTAGCGGAAAAATTGTCGACATTGAAAAAGTTCCAGACCCGGTATTTTCTGATAAACTGGTGGGGGATGGTGTCGCCATCATTCCTGATCAGGGTATCGTTGTTTCTCCTGTAGAAGGGGAAGTGACACAAGTTTTTCATACGCTGCATGCAATAGGAGTAAAATCAAATCAAGGTCTGGAGATTATGATTCACATTGGATTAGAAACCGTAAATTTAAAAGGTGAAGGGTTTAATCTACATGTGAAACAAGGCCAAAAAGTACACCCAGGTGATAAACTTCTTACTTTTGATATCGACAAAATAAAAAATAAAGTGCCATCCCTCATCACACCAGTCATCGTCTTGGAAGGAAGTGCAATTGCAAAATTAGAAAAAAATGTTGGCACGACAGCAATACCAGGTAGTACAACTATATTTGAAATAACCTATCAATAAATAAAAAAGTTGAAAGCATATTTTAGAGATTCATGCGTGTAGTTCTCTAGTTAAATTTAATGGAAGCGTGAAATGAGGCCGCTCTTTAAGTAATAATGGGCGGCTGTGTTACTTTCTCTATGACAATAAAAAATTGGTTAATAATAATTATGTGGGTTACAGCGGCAAGGAAGGGAAAGCCTTCTATCTTCTATACGGATCTTTTTAAATAAAACTATATAATATGAACTTATGTTTTTAAATCAAGACCAAGTATCAATTACAACTTTTTACAGCAGGCAACAGATTAGCAATGTTTTAGTTTATTTTATATAGGATATCATTTTTTGTTGAATTTGTAAAAAAAATTAATTATATAATGTATACATGAAAGGAGTAAAATTTGAACTGCTCCCATGAAAAATTACCGGGAAAAGCTTTGGATACTGTAACATTATTTTCTGATATTGATAAGAATCTCTGTTGAAAAGTCTGAAAAAAGTAATTTAAAATTTCCTAAATATGATAACATAGAATTTCAGAGTACAGATGAGAAAGTTGTACGGTATTTTTATTCAAATAAAAAATACATAACACAAAAAGTAATTTAAATAGGCAACTCAAAAAAGAAAGTCATTGATGTATATGGAGAAAATTACTTTGAAAGGGAAGACACTGGGGAAGAAATTATTGGGTATTTTGATAAAACTAAAAAGGTAAACATAGAGTTTGCTTTTCGTGATGATTTAGATTTGGTAATGGTGTATAAAATTGATTGGAAAGGATAGCTTAATAAGTTTTCATTCTTAAGGGTAAAGAAGACCTATGCTTCAAAGAATAGTGTCCCAAAAAACACCGAAACAAAATAGCACTTAATATTAAATTTTGGTTCATGGTGTATTTTTTGCCAGAAGTCATTTTACAATTAGTGTGACAATTGGTTTAATTTTAAACAACGAAAGAGCAAAAAAGTTTACTCGAAGGAGCTGAACAATATGGCGATGGCGATTGCACATCTAATAATAATGATCCCTTTTTTGATTTTTGCTATCATTCTATCAAGGGGAAAAGGCGGTTTTTTGCTTGCAAGTTACAATAACTTCCCCGAAAGTGAAAAAGAACAATATGACGAAGTAGCTTTATGTAAATTTATGGGAAAAATGATGTATGGGATTTGTTTAAGCTTTCTTTTATTTGCTTTAAGCAGTCTTTTTGAAATGAAAATTTTATTTAATGTTGGGCTTATTTTATTAATAGCCATTGTTCTTTTTGGTACGTGGTACGTGTATACAGGTGATAGATTTAAAAAAATAAAACAGTGAATTTTCACAAGCGGGATCGCCATCTATACAAAATATAGATATTTTTCCACTCCTTAGTAAAATGAAACTTCAAACATAGAGATTTTTAAAAAATAAAAATAAACCGGAATAAAGACTGTTCCATCGTTTATTCCGGTTTATATGATGTGAAACTATTATCCTTTTACCGAGCCGGCCGTAATACTTTTTATAACATGTTTTTGACAAGCTAAGTAGAAGATGATGACCGGCACAATGGATAATACAAGTAATGCCATCAGTGAGCCGTAATCGGTGTTGCCGTAAGAGCCTTGCAAATATTGAATAGAAATCGGAATCGTTTTGTAATTCGTTCCAAGTAATAGATATGGAAGTAAGTAGTCATTCCAAATCCACATGGCATTCAAAATCGCCACTGTTACTGCGGTTGGTTTTAGCATTGGCAGAACGATTAAGAAAAATGTCCGGATTGGACCGCAACCGTCAATAATCGCTGCTTCTTCAATTTCAAGCGGGATGGCCTTAACAAATCCGGTGAACATGAATACCGAAAGACCGGCGCCGAATCCGAGATAAACGATAATAATCCCAACCGGGTTATCTAAATGCAAACGATTGGCAAACCAAGTTAACGTAAACATCACCATTTGGAACGGGACAATCATCGAAAAGACGAACATATAATATAAGAAGTTTGTAAATTTATTTTTTACGCGAACAATATACCAAGCTGTCATCGCTGTACAGAGGACGATAACTGCCACTGAAAATACGGTAATAAATAATGATAGTCCAAAACTGTTCCAGAAATTAACCGTATCAATTCCGCGAATATAGTTTTCCAACCCGACAAAGGTCTTTGAATTCGGAAAGGAAAATACGTCTTCACTAATAAAAAGTTTCCCTTTAAAAGAGTTAATAAAAATCAAAAAAATTGGTGCTAAAAAGGCTAGAGCAAGGATGAATAAAACAATGGTAATAACAAGACTATTGGTTCTTTTCTTTGTTGCATTCATCAGCTTTCGACCTCCTTGCGTCTAGTTAATACAACTTGGGTAATCGCAATGATCCCGACAATAAGGAAGAAAATAACCGCCTTCGCTTGACCAACACCTTCCCAGCCCATCCTGCTGTAAAATGTTTTGTAAATATCCAAGGCAACCATTGTTGTGGATTCGCCCGGTGCCCCGTTCGTTAAGGCTAAGTTTTGATCAAATAATTTAAAGGAGTTCGTCAAAGTAAGGAATAAACAGATTGTTGCTGAAGGCATAACAAGAGGCAGTGTTACTTTCCTTAAAATTTGGAATCTGCTTGCTCCGTCAATTTTTGCCGCTTCAATGAGCTCCATCGGTACATTTTGAATGCCGGCAATATAAATAATCATCATATAGCCGATTAATTGCCAGTTCATCATGATGACCAGCCCCCAGAAACCGTATTTGGCATCATAAGTAATTGTCAAATCAAAATTATAAAGGAATGAGTTAATGATGGATAACCAAATATATCCGAGTACAATCCCGCCGATTAAGTTCGGCATAAAAAATACCGTTCGAAAAAGGTTTGTTCCCTTAAGGGTACCGGTTAACAGCAAGGCCAGTATAAAAGCAATGACATTAATGGTAATAACGGATACAACCGTAAATTTTACGGTGAACCATAAAGATTGTAAAAAGGTAGTGTCATTGGCAAATGCCGTTATATAGTTTTTTAAACCAATCCATTCCGCATCTGTTACCGTATTAAATTTGGTAAAAGATAAATAAAGTCCCATGATAAACGGTATTACAAAAGAGATGACAAATGCGACAATGGTCGGTAATGCAAAGATCGGGAAATATTTCTTTAATGATTTATTCATAATCTTTCACCACACTCTTCTAAAAGGATAAATCCCAAAATTGGTAAACACGAAATTTGTAAAATCCGACGCCACTGAAATAGATTTACTAACACAATGTATAATATGCTAAAACCTGAAAATACATCTAAATACGATGTTTAGAAAGAATATTTCGCACTTTTTCCAGTGACTGCGTAAAATCCTTGTAAAATGGTCTTCCCGGTTCAATTGCCCGGAAAGACCTATATGAATGTGAGGGGGATTTTATTGTTTTAATGACATTTCTGATTCCCACGATTTCTTAAATGTTTTTACCACGTCTTCCCATTTTGCTTGGTCTTGTGCGTAAAGCAATAACGAGTTCCCAACTTCATTTTTGAAATTCTCGCTTGGGAATGTTGTAAATACCCAATCAACAGGTGTTGTTTCCTTGTTTCCCATATCGGCAATAACAGCTTGTGCCAATGGATCGGTTGGAATTTCATTTTCACCAAATGTGTTGAATGTCGGGATAAAGCCAAATTTGTTTACCACATAGTCTTTTCCTTTTTCAGAGTTGAACATCCAGTCAATAAATTTCTTGGAAGCTTCAATATCTTTCTTGGAAGCTTTTGCATTAATCGCTAAGTAGTTTTCCGTACCGATGGCAAGACCTTGATGTTCTTCACCTTCAACTCCGGTATATATTGGAAGGAACCCGATATCTTCAGCTTTTACAACGTTACCGTCAACATCCGCAATTTGATTCCAAGCCCAGTTCCCGTTTTGTACCATGGCGGTTTTTCCGAGTGCAAATTCAGCCATGGAGTCGTCAGTTGTTTTACTACCAAGTAAAGTCGGTTTTACTGCTGAGTTGTTTAAGTACAAGTCAAAGATATTTTTAAAATTATCCCCATAAGTAAAGTCAATTTTATCTAAAGAGTTTGCTTTTTTATCCTTGTATTCATAGTATATTGGTAAGTTAGCTAAATGAGTGGTCCATCTCCATTGTTCGCCGGATGCTAAAGATGTAGAAGAAAAGACCCCTTCAATCCCTAATTCGTCTTTTAATTTTGTCATATCTTCAACAACGGCTTTTAACGCATCAAAGTTTTTAATTTCATCCATTGATGTGTATTCAGTCGATTTATTAGCGGATGAAAAATATTTATTCATAATCGATTTGTTATAGATAATTCCATATCCTTCAACAGCGATTGGAACACCATAAACGCCGCCATCGTCTCCTTTAATAGCCATATCTTTATCTAACAACCAGCTATAAATATCGGAATCTGATAAATCTAATGTATAATCTTTCCAGTTCGAATAACCAATAGGTCCGTTAATAAAGAAAATGGTTGGAGCTTCAGATTTTGAGATTTCAGCTTTCAATGTGGATTCATATGTACCGCCTGCAGCTGTAGTCATCGTAACTTTAATGCCGGTTTCTTTTGTGAAATCTTTTGCCATTTGTTTAATTTGATCAGCAATTTCCGGCTTGAAATTTAAATAGTATACAGAGCCTTTATCATCCTTACCACCGGAAGCTTTTTCATCAGAACCGCCTGAACATCCTGCAAGAACTCCGATAGAAAGTACAATTGAGAATAACACCATGAACCATTTCTTGTTCATTAAATAAGACCTCCCTTTGTAAATGTGAAACCGTTTGCCGAAAACCCGTGTCATATACAACACATAGCTTATATTCTTATAATCGTTTACCGGATGATAAAGTGACCCGTGTCAAAGGGCAAACGTTTTCATAGATTAAATATAGCACAGATAAAAATATTGGTCAAGAGATTCACTTGTCTAAAATAGTCAAATGTGGAGTTTTATGTAGAAATATTAGAAATCGGGTCTCCTTTATTGCGATTGATTTGTACAATGATAAATGGTAATATGAGATTACATTGTGCAAACGTTATCCCTATATGAAAGTAAATATTTGCTCACATCAGGAAACTTGTAAAAATTTTGCAAAGCGGAAGAAAATTTTTTACGCTACTTAACCCAGTCCAAATTAGTAAATATAATAAGATAAGAAATATTCATTTCGGAAATGAGAAGGTCGGTGGAAAATACGTGGCGGTAACGATAAAAGATGTAGCAAAAAAGGCAAATGTCTCTATTTCAACGGTATCAAGAGTATTGTCAGATAGTCCGAAAATCAGTGAAAAAACAAAGAAGCATGTGAGGAAGGTCATTGAAGAACTCGGATATCACGCAAATTTGAATGCCAGATCTTTGGTCCAACAAACAACCAAAACCATTGGAGTGATTATGAAACATTCTGCTAGTGAAGCGGTTCACACAACGTTCATTCCGGAAGTACTTCGAGGAATCAGTTATGTATGCAACAAATATGAATACAGTATTCGGCTTTCTACAGGGGAGTCTGAGGAAGATTTATTCCAAGATGTCTTAAAAATGGTGAATGGAAAACAAGTGGATGGCGTCTTAGTCTTATATTCAAAAAAAGATGACCCGGTTGTCGATTATTTAATTCAAAGTCAAATTCCTTTTGTCATATTAGGTAAGCCGACAAAAGATGTCAATAAAATTGCTTATGTTGATAATGATAATATCCTCGCCGCAATGGATGCGACACAATACTTAATCAAACTTGGTCATATGCGAATTGCTTTTATAGGGGACGATAAAAAATATGAAGTAACGAATGCGAGATTGGCCGGGTTTCAACAATCATTACGGGCAAACCAGTTAGAAATTTGCGATGAGTATATCAAAAATATTAATTACAACTATGATGAAGGCGTGCAAGTGATTCATGAACTATTGTCTTTACCTGAGCCTCCTACAGCAATGGTTCTTACGGATGATTTAAATGCATTAATTGTATTGTCCGCCTTATCTAAAATTGGCTTAAAAGTGCCGGAAGATGTAAGTGTTATTTGTTTTAATAATTCAACCATATCAAGAGTCTCAAACCCTAGATTAACTTCAGTGGATATACAAATTTTTCAATTAGGATATGAAGCTGCTAAAACGGTCATTGAGCAAATCAATGAACCAAATGCGCTGAAGAAAAGTTTAATTATTCCAACGAAGATAGTAGAAAGGGATTCTTGTAAAAAAATGATTCCATGAACATTGGCAACTTTACCGAAAAATGAAGGGTATCATTTGAATCGTTTGTATCCGTTTTTGTATAGCCAACAGAAGTTAGACCACTTGCCGCAAAGATTCTACGTTGAAAAAGGTGATAGGTGGGGACGGGCTGTTCGTAATGGTTCGACTGGCTAACCATCAGAGGGCATGACCCCCTCTGATGGAAGTTTCGCTTTATCCCGCACAAACGGTCACGAAATCTTCCTCCAATGGCAAGGTAAATCAAAGATAAAAAGGAGGAAGATAAGTACCCGTAAGTGCCCGATTGGTTCAACTAGCCATCAGTTTGGATGAACCCCCTGATGGAAGTTTCACTTTATTAAGAATTTTGATATACGTCAAAGAAGGAGACGAAATTATATGAAGAAAAAGTGGTGGAAAGAAAGCGTTGTCTATCAAATATATCCACGCAGTTTTAAAGACAGTAACGGCGATGGGATAGGGGATTTACAAGGTGTTGTTGAAAAGCTTGATTATTTGAAAAGACTGGGAATCGATGTAATCTGGCTCTGCCCTATCTATAAATCGCCAAATGATGATAACGGCTATGATATATCCGATTACCAAGATATATTGAATGAATTCGGTACAATGGAGGATTTTGAAAAATTATTAGATGAAGCCCATAAACTAGGGATCAAGGTAATTATGGACCTCGTCATTAACCATACAAGCGATGAACATCCATGGTTTATTGAATCCCGTTCCTCCCGTGAAAATTCGAAGCGAGATTGGTACATTTGGCGTGATGGAAAAGATGGAAAGGAACCGAACAACTGGAAATCGATTTTTGAAGGGTCCACTTGGGAATATGATGAAAAGACTGGTCAATATTATTTTCATCTCTTCTCAAAAAAACAGCCTGATTTAAATTGGGAAAATAAAGAAGTCCGTGATACTTTAAAAGAGATGGTATGCTGGTGGCTTGACAAAGGTATTGACGGCTTTCGGATTGACGCAATTTCTCATATTAAAAAACAGCCCGGATTCCCTGATATGCCCAATCCGGATCATTTAGATTATGTGGATGCAATGGATTATACCCGAAACGTGGAAGGAATCGATGAGTGGTTAAGCGATTTTTCTAAAGATACGTTTAAAAAATATGATATTATGACAGTCGGTGAGGCAAACGGTGTTACGATTGAAGATGCGGACCGCTGGGTTGGCGAAGAAAACGGATATATGAATATGATTTTTCAATTTGAACATTTAAGTCTCTGGGATAAAGAGGTAAAGAAGCCGCTAGATGTGGTAGCTTTGAAAAAAATCTTAAGTAAATGGCAAAAAGGCTTGGAAAATGTAGGCTGGAATGCATTATTTTTAGAAAATCATGATCAACCCCGCAGTGTTTCCAATATTGGGAATGACCGCGTGTATTGGAAGGAAAGTGCGAAAATGCTCGGTGCCCTCTATTTCCTTATGCAAGGGACGCCTTTTATTTATCAAGGACAAGAAATTGGTATGACGAATGTCAAGTTTGCGAACATTGAAGATTATGATGATATTAGTATGCGGAATTTTTACAAGGCAGAACGTGCAAAAGGTCGTCCCCATGAAGAAATAATGGAAGTGGTGTGGAATCGGTCACGCGACAATTCGAGGACACCTATGCAATGGAACGCTGGACCGATGGCCGGATTTACAACGGCTGGGAAATCGTGGCTCGGTTTAAATGAAAACTATGTTTATATCAATGTCGAGCAACAAGAAAACGATCCGGATTCGATTTTGAACTTTTATAAGCAAATGATTCGCATTAGAAAAGAAAATGAATTGTTTATGTATGGGACATATGATTTACTGTATCCGGAAGACCCGAAATTGTTTGTATACACCCGGACATTGGGAGAAAAACAAGCAATAATTATTTGTAATTTCAGTGAGGAAAAAACGGTATTTACATGTCCGGCCGAATTGAGAGAGAAAGAGTCTACACTATTATTGAAAAACTACCCGGAAGCAGAAAGCGAGTTGTCGGATGAAATTCTATTAAACCCGTATGAAACACGTGTGTATGAACTTAAAATCGTATGAGACGGTTTGTAGGTGTGAGTACTTAAACTAGTAGGGAGCGGGGTGTATCTATTAAACCCGTATGAATCGAGCAGGTAATATGATTCACGTAAATCCGTGGGGGCGGTTCCCATGGTTTTTTTTTAACATCCGTGGGCCGGGTTCCTGTCAGGTTTTTACTTGAATTTTGAAGTGGCTTGTGATTCCCGGTGCCATGCTGTTAAAGTTTTGCTTTTTAATCTGCTGAAAACACGAGTTGTACTGCCGGAACTTTTGACTTTACTGTTGAAGCAGTTCTTCCCTTTCACAGTCATAGCCCAAGCTTTTCTTATACGTTAAGAATGTATAAATTTCCAGCAAAGAAGCGAATTCGACGTAGTGGGAAATTTTAAGAATTAAGTATAAGCGCAACTACGGCTCTGCCGTCGCCTGAAGGCTTGGCAGTCGCCGAGTTTTCTTTATTAAAAAATATTGACATTAACGTTAACGTAAACTATATTATGGATAAGGAAAAAGTATTCGGAAAGTTGTGATGTATTATGGCAGACCATTACACAATTTCAAATTTAGCTGAGGAATTTGATATTAGTACGCGAACGATTCGTTATTATGAAGAAATTGGTTTAATTCACCCAAAAAGGACAGATGGCGGGCAGAGAATTTATTCGAGAAGAGATCGGGCACGTCTTCGGCTAATTTTGCGCGGAAAACGATTTGGTTTTTCGCTGGAAGAAATTCATGAGATGATTACGCTTTTTGACGAGGACCGAACCGGGGAAAAACAACTGGAAGCAACAATACAATACGGTAAGAAAAAGATTAAGGAGGTGGAGGAAAAAATTCAGGATATGATGGAGTTAAAAAGTCAAATGGAAGAGTTATTGAACGATTTTCAAAACCGATTACATAAAATCAAAGGGGAGGAATAGCATGAATATTTCAGAATTATTGGCTCGCAATGCCAGAAAGTTTCCAAACAAGGTCGGCTTCATTTCCGAACCGGATCGACTCACTTACAAGGAGGTTGATGAAAAAGTTACCGGGCTCGCCCACGCATTAAAAACATGCGGTATAATGCCGGGAGATAAAGTCATTTTATTTTCTCCAAATACAATAGAATTTGTCTATAGTTATTTTGCTGTACAACGACTGGGGGCAATCATTGTACCGATCAACGCAAAACTGTCTACAGGAGAATTGAAATATATCATCGAACATAGTGAGGCAAAAGCATTTATCGGGCATCACCTGCTTTGGACCCAAGTTGCTCCGCTCACGAATGACTATCTTGTCACTTGGATTTCAACTGCGGATGGAGTGGGTGGAGCAGAGAATATTTATGATTTAATTGAAAACGGTTCCAATAATTCGTTTGATTGTCAACTGAAAGAAGATGATTTGTCTACGATTCTCTATACATCCGGTACAACCGGTCAGCCAAAAGGTGTTTTATTTTCCAATCGCAACATTTTAACGGTTGCAACGATGATGTGTATTGAAACCGGAATAAATAATGAATCCCGGCTTTTGCACATGATGCCGCTCAGTCATTCTGCGCCGTTGCACTTATTTTTTATAGCAGGTACTTATGTCGGCGCTACGCATGTTTTGGCACCCACCTTTACGCCGGACTTACTGTTGAAACTTGTTTCCAGTGAAAAAATTACGCATTTCTTCGGAGCACCTATTGCTTATTTGGCAACTGCTAATCAACCTGACATTGATGATTATGATTTATCAAGTGTCAAACGTTGGGTGTATGGAGCTGCCCCGTTATCCGCAACAGAAGTTCAACTGATTCAAAAAAAGTTTAAAACCAATCAATTAATGTGTGTATACGGATTAACGGAAGCGGGTCCGAACGGTACGTATTTAAGTCCGGAAGACCATGCGCATAAGGCCGGCAGTGTGGGGAAAAGGGCCGCACTTAATTGTGAAATTCGCATTGTTGATGAAAACGGGAAAGATGTTAAGCAGGGCGAAATTGGTGAGATCTTGTTACGTGGTGAAGGGAATATGGTTGGTTATTACAAAAATGAAGAAGCAACAAAAGAAACGTTGAAAGACGGCTGGATTTATACAGGAGATATGGCCAAATTTGATGAAGATGGGTATATCTGGATTGTTGACCGGAAAAAGGACATGATTATTTCCGGCGGTGTCAATATTTACCCGGCAGAAATTGAAAACATATTGAAAACCCATCCGGATATTGTTGATGTGGCCATTATCGGTGTTCCTCATCCGGAGTGGGGCGAGACGGTCAAAGCCTTCATAGTTGCGAATAAACCAATTCAGAATTTGGATACCGTTTGTAAAGAATTTTTAAAAGACAAAGTTGCTGGTTTCAAAATCCCGCGTTTATATGAACAAATTGATGAACTGCCGCGAAATGCCACAGGAAAAATTTTAAAACAACCATTGCGTGAAGGAGTGAAACGGTAATGCGTGAATTTTTTTTACAAGAACAGGTTTTGTTACGAATTTTAAAGAAAAAATTGAACCCGGCTTTGTATGAATATGCTGTTCGTGAGCTGGAGAAATTTTATGATAAATGTTACCGGGAATTTGATATACGTGCGGTTCATACCGATCGGGAGGGGCAGCCGAAACTAATAAAATATAATAAATTTGGGGAAGAAGTTTCCGAGATTTGGGTGAATGAAGGTTATAAAAAAACGGTAGCAGACACTTATAATACGGGGATTGTCGGGTATGTTCATAAGGAAATACCTGAGCTGGGCCAAAAAGGAAATTATCTGTATAGTTATGCCCAAGGTTATTTGTTATCTCAAGTGGAGCCGGGGTTTTATTGTCCGGTAACATTGACGATGGCGGTTGCTTATTTGATCGATCATTATGCAGACGATGAACTGAAGGCGCGCTTCTTGCCCCATGTGTTATCAACGGGTGAGGTAGAATTGTATGAAGGGGCTACCTTTTTGACCGAGCGGCAGGGCGGATCCGATGTGGGTGCTAATGAGGTGAGGGCAATTCGAGAAAGCGACCATTTCCGAATTTACGGGGAGAAATATTTTGCCTCCAATGCCGGTCAATGTGGTGTAGCGGCGGTATTGGCCAGGATTGATGGGAACGGTCCGGGTACCAAAGGATTGAGCTTGTTTTTAGTTCCGTGGCGAAAAGAGGATGGATCGCTAAATCATATTCAAGTTAGGAGATTAAAAGATAAATTGGGTGTCCGGGCGGTGCCATCTGCGGAAATTGAGTTTGACGGGGCAAAAGCTTATCTTGTTGGTGATGAGAAAAAAGGGTTCTATTATATGATGGAAGCATTAAATTTATCGCGTGTTTGTAATGCAATTGCTTCGCTAGGCATTATGAAGCGGGCTTTGAAAGAGTCGGTGGAATATGCCGATTGGCGCTCGGCTTTTGGAAATCCTATCATTCAATATCCGATGGTGCAAGAAACATTGGCAACATTACAAGCCCGCTATGAAGTCGAGCTGTCTGCCTTGTTTGAAGCAATTGAGTTGTTTGATTATGTTATGCAAAACCCGGAGATGGCAACCGAGGAACAAATCGCCTTGAATCGTTTGTATATTGCCTTGTTAAAAGCAAGGACTGCAGACGAAGCAATTGCTTTTACCCATACCGCCATCGAAACTCACGGCGGAAACGGGTATATTGAAGATTTTGTTACGCCGAGGCTTTTGCGCGATGCCCAGGTGTTGACCGTCTGGGAAGGTACCGCCAATATTCTTGGGCTTGAAGTCCTCCGTTTAATAAAGAAGTATCGAGTGGATAGTATTTTCTTGAAACAGATTGGGGAAAAATTAGAGAATCTGTCTTTTGAAAATGGCAGGTTGGCAATCATTCAGGAACGATTGACAAAATTAAAGCGAATGTTGGTTGTCCTTGCTACGGCGGATGAAGCTGTTCAAACTTATCACGCAAAAAGAGTAGCCAGTGAAATGACCAATTTGCTGCTTACCGTGCATGCGATTGAGCGAGTGGAAAATGACCGGGATGAGGTAATTGCGAAAATTTTTATTGATTATATTTACGGTGATCACGGGCTGGATCAGGAAATGTTACCGTACAAGCATTTTTATGAGCTTGTTCGTGAGGTGAAGGAAATTTCGCATAAGGTAAACAATCATTGAGAATGAGCATGAGGTGAATCACATAAAACGAACCAAGAGGGCATTTTGGATAAAACTGGAAGGGAAATGTCCGAGCGGCGGTCTATTTTGGCGACAAAGTCTGTTCTCGCCGTCATTTTGAGCCGAGAAACTCCTTTTTTTGACGACGAAACCCGTTCTCGTCACCTTTTTGAAGTGAAAAATGCCCGATTTTGGCGACGAGACCCTTTCTCGTCGCCATTTTTGGGTGGGAATTACTCA
>NZ_JAJCHL010000070.1:0-17375 GCF_020554505.1 Caldibacillus sp. 210928-DFI.2.18 | reverse complement strand
CCACAAAAGGGTGACGAGAATGAATCTCGTCGCCCAAAAAGGGAGTTTTTCGGCTCAAAATGACGACGAGAAAGAGTCTCGTCGCCAAAAAATGAAGTTTCCGGCCAAAAAACGACGACGAGAAAGAGTCTCGTCACCAAAAAAGCAAGTTTCTCGGCTCAAAATGACGACGAGAAAGAGTCTCGTCGCCAAAAAGTGAAGTTTTTCGGCTCAAAATGACGACGAAAACGGGTCTCGTCGCCAAAAAAGGGAGTTTCTCGGCTCAAAATGACGACGAGAAAGGATCTCGTCGCCAAAAAGTGAAGTTTCTCGGCTCAAAATGACGACGAGAAAGGGCCTCGTCGCCAAAAAAAGGAGTTTCTCGCCTTAAAGCGACGACGAGAAAGAGTCTCGTCGCCAAAAAGTGAAGTTTCTCGGCTCAAAATGACGACGAGAACGGGTCTCGTCGCCAAAAAATGTAGTTTTCCGCCTCAAAAAGGTGACGAGAAAGAGTCTCGTCGCCAAAAAAGGGAGTTTTTCGGCTCAAAATGACGACGAGAAAGAGTCTCGTCGCCAAAAAAGCAAGTTTCCCGGCTCAAAATGACGACGAGAAAAGGTCTCGTCGCCGAAAAAGTGAGTTTTCCGGCTCAAAATGACGACGAGAATGAGTCTCGTCGCCAAAATAGAGCATTTTCCGCCACAAAAGGGTGACGAGAATGAATCTCGTCGCCAAAAAAGTGAGTTTTTCGGCTTAAAATGGTGACGAGAAAGGGTTTCGTCGCCAAAAATAAGCATTTTTTGGCTCAAAATGACGACGAGAAAGCATTTCATCGACTTATGGTGCGAAACTCAAGTAATGATGAATATATGGAAAACATTCACGGTACAAATTTTTTCTATATACTTTTCATAATTATTGAATGGGAATTATTGTGAATTTACGGTATACTAAAAGATAGATTAAAAAAACGTGACCACAGTAAAAGCAAGTTTTGAAAATAATTTTTTAACAGGTCATGTACATAAGATGATTGAGATAAGCAACCATCATATTGAGGAGGTAATAAGATGAAGTTTTTCCTTGATACTGCGAATGTAGAAGAAATCAAACGGGTGAATCGGCTCGGATTGGTTGATGGAGTAACGACAAATCCGACCCTAATAGCACGCGAAGGCAGGGATTTTGAAGAGGTTATCAAAGAAATTTGCAGCATTGTTGACGGGCCGGTTAGTGCAGAAGTCATCGGTTTAACAACAGAAGAAATGGTCAATGAAGCCCGGGTACTTGCCGGTTGGGCCCCAAATGTCGTTGTTAAAATTCCAATGACGGAAGATGGTCTGGCCGCAGTGAATATCCTTACTAAGGAAGGGATTAAAACAAATGTAACCCTTATCTTTTCGGTTGCACAAGGGTTGATGGCAGCTAAAGCTGGTGCTACTTATGTCAGTCCGTTTGTTGGCCGATTAGATGATATTGGCGTAGATGGGCTTGATTTGATTGTCAGGTTAAAACAAACGTTGATGAACTTTAATTTTGAAACGGAAATCATTACAGCCAGTGTTCGGAATCTCGAACATGTGGAAGCAGCTGCCTTAGCCGGTGCAGATATTGCGACCATTCCGGGTTCATTGTTCCCGAAACTTTGGAGCCATCCATTAACGGATAAAGGAATCGAGCAATTTTTAGAGGACTGGAAAAAGGTTCCGGCAAAAAAATAATCCATACAGGGGAAACTCGTAATAGAACGAATGAATTTGCAGTTCAAAAAATCCTTACAGGGCAAACTTGTATTGAAATGAAAGAATCGCAGCTCAAAAATGTTGCAAAAAAATAATCCACACAGGGGAAACTCGTAATGGAACGAATGAGTTTGTAGCTCAAAAAATCCTTACAGGGCAAACTTGTATTGAAATGAAAGAATCTCAGCTCAAAAATTTTGTAAAAAAGTAATTTATACGGGGGAAACTCCCTGATAAATGGGATTTCCCGTTTTCCCCGACAGTATTCTTGAAAAAACTTAAAACAAGTCTGTGATATATATCATCGCTTTAGAATATGGAGGAATGTTCAGTGAATAACACAGTATCCGTTGAACAATTATCAATTAATACAATCCGCACATTATCCATCGATATGATCGAAAAGGCAAATTCGGGTCATCCGGGTTTACCGATGGGTGCCGCACCAATGGCCTATGTGCTTTGGACTGAATATATGAATCATAATCCAAAAAACTCTAAATGGTTTAACCGTGACCGTTTTGTTTTATCTGCGGGACACGGTTCGGCCCTACTATACAGTCTCTTGCATCTGTCCGGATATGATTTATCCATCGATGATTTAAAAAACTTCCGCCAACTTGGTTCACGGACACCCGGACATCCTGAAGTTCATCATACAGATGGTGTTGAAGCTACAACCGGTCCGCTTGGTCAAGGGATTGCAATGGCTGTCGGGATGGCGATGGCGGAAAGATTTTTGGCAAATAAATATAATCGTGACGGTTTATCTGTTGTTGACCATTATACATATGCCCTAGTTGGGGACGGCGACTTAATGGAAGGAATCTCCCATGAAGCCGCATCACTCGCCGGGCATTTGAGACTTGGCAAATTGGTCGTGTTATACGATTCGAATGATATTTCCCTGGATGGTGACTTGAGCCGTTCTTTCTCCGATCAAACTGCAAAACGTTTTGAAGCATATGGCTGGCAAGTATTGCGGGTAGAAGATGGTAACGATATTAAGGCCATTCGTCAGGCGATTAAAGAAGCAAGAGCAAACAGTTCCCAACCAACTTTAATTGAAGTAAAAACGGTGATCGGTTACGGTTCTCCAAATAAATCGGGTTCATCTAAAGCCCATGGTGCGCCACTTGGTAAAGATGAAGTTCAATTAACAAAGCAAGCATACGGTTGGAATCATCCCGACTTCTACGTGCCTGAAGAAGTGTATGCCGATTTCCGGGAAAAAGTAGTTGAACCGGGTAAATCAGCTGAAGAAGTTTGGAACCAATTGTTTAAAACATATAAGGAAAATCATCCGGCGCTTGCTGCTGAATTGGAAGCTGCTATTAATGGTGAACTTCCGGCAGGCTGGGATCAGGACTTGCCGATATTTACCCCCGGAGTAGATACTTTGGCAACGCGGGCTTCTTCCGGCAAAGTTTTAAATGCAATTGCAAAAAATGTTCCGTTTTTAATTGGCGGAAGTGCAGATTTATTTGAATCCAATAAAAACTATGTCAACGATGCCGGTGACTTTGGTCCGGATAATTATGCCGGCCGAAATATTTGGTTCGGTGTTCGCGAATTTGCTATGGGTGCCGCATTAAACGGAATGGCATTGCATGGCGGTGTCAAAGTGCAGGGCGGTACATTCTTCGTATTCAGTGATTATTTAAAACCGGCGATTCGTTTAGCAGCGATTATGAACGTCCCGGTTACGTATGTGTTTACTCATGATTCTATCGCTGTCGGTGAAGATGGTCCAACCCATGAACCGGTTGAACAACTTGCCGGTCTGCGTGCCATCCCGAATCTTTCTGTTATTCGCCCGGCAGACGCAAATGAAGTTCAAGCGGCGTGGCGGTTAGCGCTTGAAAGTAAAGATCAACCAACGGCATTAATTTTAACAAGACAAAATGTCCCGACATTGGAAGGTACTGCTGAACAAGCTTATGAAGGTGTGAAACGAGGTGCTTATGTAATTAGCAAAGGTGAAAAAGAAGTACCGGATGCTTTGTTAATCGCAACCGGCTCAGAAGTTCAACTTGCAATTCGTGCCCAAGCCGCATTAAAGGAAAAAGGAATTGATGTAAATGTTGTAAGCATGCCATCTTGGGATCGTTTTGAAAAACAAGATGATGCCTACAAAAAAGAAGTATTACCTGAAAATGTACGGGCACGGTTGGCAATTGAAATGGCCTCTCCGCTTGGCTGGAAACAATATGTAGGTGACCAAGGTACAGTTCTTGCCATCGATACTTTCGGTGCTTCCGGTAATGGAAATAAAATTATTGAAGAATACGGCTTTACGGTTGAAAATGTCGTTGCTCAGGTGGAAAAATTGGTTAACTAACATAGACATAGAAAATGAAGTTTTTTACAAAGGAGTCGGATAAACTTTCCGACTTCTTTTTTTGTATTTATATTAAAATATTATTGCCCAGAAGGAAAAATTGGTTAACCAACACTGACAAAGAAAATGAAGTTCTTTACAAAGGAGTCGGATGAATTTCCGATTCTTTTTTGTATTTTGCATGATTTTATATGCTATATTAGATTAGGTGGTTTGTACGAACGAAGGCGGTTATACTATTATTGCTATAGTATTATTGGGTTTAAGGATCACTTTTTTGTAAGTAAAGGTGTACATAAAGGAACAATATCATCTAAATCAAGTTTATGGATTATTTTTTTCTATGAAAAGGACGGTCGGGCTTTCATTTAAGCCATTGATTAAGTTCAACTTACTCATTTTTCTGTTCAAATCAGAGAACAAATATATATTGAGGATCATTTTTTTACTTACATACAACTAGACGTGGTAATGCATCCCAGTAATGAGCGGTCATTTTTACCGGTACGTTTCTTAATTCATCAGGCATGAAAGGAGTTTTTTTTGTGGAGTTTACAGATCAAACGACAAAAGCAAAAGAAAAATCAATACAAGCAGTTCTTGTTGCTGCTATCATTTTTGTTTCTTTTAATTTGCGACCGGCCATTACATCGGTTGGTCCTCTAGTAAATGATATCCAAAATGATTTAGGATTGGCTCATTGGAGTGCAGGGCTACTAACCAGTTTACCTTTAATTGCTTTTGCGGTTATGTCACCAATCGTTCCGAATATTTCCGGAAAACTAACGAATAGTTGGACATTAATCATGGGTCTCATCTTTTTGTTGCTTGGGTTATTTATTCGAACAGTTGCCAATCTGTTTTTTCTATTTTTCGGAACTTTTCTTGTCGGTGTTGGGATTGCAGTCTTGAATGTTATTTTACCGGGAATCGTTAAGGATAAGTTTCCGCAAAAATTTGCTTTAATGACCGGGGTTTATACGACCTCAATGAGCGTATTTGCAGCATTGGCTTCAGGGATGAGCGTTCCGTTGGCAAGCGGGTTGAATCTAGGATGGAAATATGCACTGCTCGTTTGGTCGGTACCTGCTGTCATCGCATTAATATTCTGGCTTTTCATTGTAAAAATCGATAAAAAAGACCGACCGAAAGATATAAAAATTTCGGGTAAACAAGAAACATCGAATTTGTGGCGTTCTTCTCTGGCTTGGCAAATCGCATTAT
Organism: Caldibacillus sp. 210928-DFI.2.18; assembly: GCF_020554505.1. Lineage (NCBI taxonomy): Bacteria > Bacillati > Bacillota > Bacilli > Caryophanales > Bacillaceae > Caldibacillus > Caldibacillus sp. 210928-DFI.2.18. Next base: position 12,091 of record NZ_JAJCHL010000070.1, on the reverse strand, counting down.
TTATGGGATTACAATCCTCCCTGTTTTATGTCACTATTACTTGGTTGCCAGACATCCTGTTCAGTAAAGGGGTATCAAGAGAAATGGCGGGTTGGCTCCTTTCTCTTACCCAATTTATCGGGTTACCGGCAAACTTTTTTGTCCCGATCCTGGCTGAACGGTATTCGTCACAACAAAAGGTCGCCTTAGGGATTTGTTCTTTTTCTCTAATCGGTTATTTCTTATTGCTAATCAGTTCTGCCTTTTGGGTAATAATCATTGGAATTGCTCTTATTGGATTTGGATTAAGTGGGACATTTTCTTTAGCTCTTTCTTTTTTAGGTCTGCGCGTGAGAAATGCCAGACAAGCTTCTCAATTATCAGGTATGTCCCAGTCGCTTGGGTATATATTTGCAGCGGTAGGTCCAATGTTGATTGGGTATATTTATGATTTTAGCGAAAAGTGGACTGTTCCAATCATAACGTTAATTATTATCGTATTATTAACGGCATTTTTCGGTTATCGTGCCGGACAAGATCGTTATGTTTAAGGAGTGTTCATTGCCCTTTTTGGTTTACGTGGGCTTTCTCGTGTTAATTTTGTGCGAGAAGGTCCTTTTTTTATTGACTTGACTCTTGTCGTTTCGAATTTTGGGTGGGAATCGCTCTTTTTTTGGCGACGAGACTCAATATCATCACCATTTTGAGTTGGGAACTGTTCATTTTTAGCGACGAACTCCTTCACGTGGACATTTTTGGCGGGAAACTCCATTTTTTGGCGACGAACCCATTTTCTATTAGACAGTTTAGCTTATTTTTCAATAAATATTGTCCAAAAGAGCCGTTGTATTGGACACTTTAGTCTGATTACCAGGTGATTTTGTCCAATAAAGCATGATTGGTCCCCTCCTATTAGACTTTTTTGCTCCAATTTTTGAAGTTTCTGTCCAAACTGAGCAAATCGGCACAACTCAACTAGGCATCCAGCTCATTTTTCAACATACGAAACCCAAGTAATAGATTAAGAAACCAACATGGATCCAAAATCATGCAGTCGCTACTACCGTGATAACAAAAAAAGAGAAACCAATGAAAATATTAAAAGAATGAAAATCATAACCGATATAATATAGTAGATTACATTTTCATTTGTAGGGCTTAACTCATATTCAATGGAGGATTTAATATGGTTGAAAAGCTGATAAACCAAGAATATGTTTCGACTACAAGATTAACAACGAACGGCATTAATAATCAAGAATCGAACATGACAGTGCATACAAAAAGGGAAAATGAAAATTATGGAAATCCGATAATTGAGTCCTCTCAGAAAGTCGAAAAAGACAAGGTGGAAAAAATTGTTGAAGGGCTGAATGATTTCTTATCACCAATCCCAACATCTTTAAGATTTGTTTTTCATGAGAAGCTAAATGAATATTATGTGACGGTAGTAAATGATGATACGCATGAAGTCATAAAAGAAATACCACCGAAAAAAATGTTAGATCTGTACGCGGCCATTGTTGAAAAAATCGGTTTAATTGTTGATGAAAAAATTTAAGCCTTTTGTTTCCGTGAAATTAGATGAAACATTCGTCAGAGGGGTTTACCTTTATCCAGGAAAAACTCATCGAATCTCATGCAGAGCATCTAACACCAATCGAATATTAAGGAAGAGATTTAGCGGATTGCAGAAACTCGTTTACCTCGAGCTATACCTAATTTTGGCTTTCAAATTTTAAGAAAGGTGTTTTATTGCTTAATAAAAATCAAAATTAACAAAGAGTCTTGCTTTGAAAGGAAGTGAATTTATCATGGTAATGCGTGTAACCGGCTTAGCAAGTGGAATGAATATTGATGAAATTGTTGAGAATATGATGAAAGCTCAATCGATCCCGTTAAATAAAATAAAGCAACAAAAGACCTTGCTTGAGTGGCAAAGGGATTCATACCGGGAGATGAATACATTACTATTAGATTTCCGATCCCAACTGACAAATATGAAATTAAGTTCATTTTATCGGACCCGATCGATAGCGAGTACGAATGAGGATATTGTTTCTGCCACAGTTGCTAGCGGTGCGGGACAGTCTTCTTATACTATTTCTAAAATTAGCTCTTTAGCTGTTGCAGAATCACGTATGACAAATTCCGGTATTTCCAAATTATCTTCTAATAAAGTCGACACAACAAAAAGTCTGTTTAGTATTCAAGATGCATTTGCAAAAGAAATTACCTGGAAACAGGGTAGTGTTGAATCCAAGTCAATCGTCACAAAAGAAGGAGAACCGATAACTCTTGGATTGGCTGATGGGGTTAAAATTACCGATGTTAAAAATATGACCGTTGAAGTTAACGGGATAAAATATACGGTGATTGATAGTGGAACTCCAAAAAGTGGGGAAGTAATGGTAAATAAAGATACCGGGGAGTTAACTTTTGGTGACACGATTGCAGCAAACAGTACGGTTAAAGTGAACTATGTTACCGATAAAAAAGTTGAAAATAAAACCATTACAAAGGATACCACGCAAATTCAATTAAAAGGAGCACTTGTTGCAGGACAAATTAAGTTAAGTTTTAAAGATGGTACTGACACAACTATTGAATTATCTGATAAACCCATAGAGGATAATAGTAAAATCGGACAAATAATAGACAAAGATGGAAACAAATTTGGAGAAATCAATTACGAAACCGGTGTTATCACATTTAACTCTGAATTTAGCAAGTATTTTCCTGCAGAAACGGAGAATTCCAAGGAAAAGCCAAAGCTTGAATTGACGATTACGTCCCAACAAAACTATTTTTCTTTTGGCTTAACTACTCATACTTCAAAGGGTAAAATAGACGAAAAGTTTCTTATCCAAGGTTCAGAGTCACTTAATTCCGTCATGTCAAAAGTTAATAATTCTAAACTTGGCGTTACAATGTTTTATGATTCTTACAGTGACAAGGTGACCATGACACGTAAAGAAACCGGAGTTTACAATAACAGTGAAAATGGCAAGGAAATCGAATTTGCTGGGGGAGATTTTTTAACTCAAGTATTAGGGTTTCAAAATGGAGATTCGGGAAATTATGTAAAGGCTGAGAATGCTACATTTATAATCAATGGCTTAGAAACTTCCCGGCAATCCAACACCTTCTCCATGAACGGTGTCACGTTTACTTTGAAAAAAACAACAGATACACCGGTGACAATTAACGTCAACAATGATAATGATAAGCTTTATGAAAATATTAAAAATTTCGTTGATAAATATAATGAACTTGTCGAGAAAATTGAGAAAAAATTAAGTGAACCGAAATATAAAGATTATTTACCTTTGACTGATGATGAGAAAGAAGAATTGTCGGAAACTCAACAAGAGAAATGGGAAAATATGGCAAAAAGTGGGATATTACGAAACGATTCCATTTTATCCGGTTTAATCACGCAAATGCGTACAGCCATTTATTCCGCTGTGAATCAAGATGATTTAGACTCGGCGATGAAATCCTTATCTGCCATCGGGATTACAACAACTGCTGATTTCACAACAGCTAAATTAGAAATTAATGAGTCCAAATTGAAAGCCGCCATCGAAAAAGACCCGAATTCAATTGAACTCCTTTTTAACGGAACGGGGGCAACAGATGGTCAGAAAGGTGTTATTCAACGGCTTTATGACAAAGTAAATGCAACGATGGACCAATTAAAGGAGCGGGCCGGTAATTCATATTCGGTCAACAATCAGTTCACCATTGGACGTCAATTGGATGATCTTGATGATCGCATCGAACGTTTTGAAGACCGGCTGGCCGATTTGGAAACCCGGTATTATAGTCAATTTACGGCTATGGAACAAGCAATTCAAAAAGCAAATTCTCAAGCCGCATACCTAGCACAATTTTTTCAATAAATTCATTTAGCCGATTTTCCTAGTTTGAAGTCCAGCTTATAGAGGGAGCGGGGCTACCCGAACTTTTGCGTCCAAATTGATTAACAAATAACCGGTGGAGGGATATTGATTCCCTTCGCCGATTGAATGTTCACTTTATGTTATTTCCGGAAAGGAAGGAATAAACTATGGCAGTGTCTAATCCATATCAAGCTTATCAAGAAAATTCAGTTCTTACTGCATCACCGGGGGATTTAACTTTAATGTTATATAACGGATGCCTAAAGTTTTTAAATTTGGCAAAAAAGGCAATCGAGGAAAAAAATATTACAGAAAAAAATACGAACTTACAAAAAGCACAGAACATCATCAATGAACTGATGGTAACTTTAAACATGGATATTGAAATCTCTAAACAAATGATGGCTCTTTATGATTTTGTAAGAATAAAACTAATTGAAGCGAATGTAAAGAATGATCTTGCTGCTTTAGAAGAGGCCGAATCAATCATGACTGATTTTCGTGATACATGGAAAGAAGTTATTAAGCTAAATCGCCAACAAACTTACACGAAGGACGGGCAAGTATAATGCATCCGTTAAAGGAATGTTATGAATTAACGGCGGAAATTATCCGGTTTTTTGAAGATGAACAAAATGATGATCGAGATAGTAAAATTTCCGTACTGCAAGATAAATTACGGAAAAGGGATGACTTGATGAAAAAAATCACCCCTCCGTTTTCCGATGGGGAACAAATTCTTGGCAGACAACTACTGCTATTGAACGATCGGTTATTACAATTATTAAATAAAGAAAAAGCGACAATCCAACAGGACATTACAAAAGTTAAAAAGCGAAAAAAGGTCCATACAGGCTATATTAACCCATATGGTTCTTTGCAAACGGACGGTTATTTTTATGATAAAAAGAAATAAAGTTAAACCGCATAGGTCAGTGAAATCGTAGTCGCATTTGCACGGTTATTTTTATAATTAAAAGTAATAAAGACAATCAGCTGTCCGTTATGTGGGAGAATTAAATACGGGAAGTTTTTAGGAAGGGTTTGTTTTCCTTCCATTCTTATCATAATATTATCAAATGAAGGAAGATTTTTGGAAGGGGTTGATTTCCCCTTCCATTTTTATCATAATAAAGATAGAAATATAGAAATAATATATTTCTGGAACGAACATAGTTTCAATGAGATGTTTTAGCTTCTCAAAAGTTCATGAATTCGACAAAAGTTTTTTTTGAACAAGCAGGGATTTACTTTTTTTTGGAGAATATGTAAATATAGTTACAAAAAAGGAGGAGTTAGCGCATGAAATTCAACATTCGTGGCGAAAATATCGAAGTAACTCCAGCATTAAGAGAGTATACCGAAAAGAAAATTACGAAATTGGAAAAATATTTTACTGATACGACAGAAGCTATCGCTTATGTCAATTTGAAAGTGTACAATGGTAAAAAAACAAAAGTTGAAGTAACAATTCCGCTACCACAATTAGTATTAAGAGCAGAAGAAGTAAACGACGATATGTATGCAGGAATTGACTTGATTACTGATAAATTGGAGAGACAAATCCGTAAATATAAAACCAAAGTAAACCGTAAATTTCGCGAGTTAAAATCCAATGATCTGTTTGTATCGACACCGGCTCAGGCAACAAAAGATGAAGCAGATGAAAAGGAACTTGAAATTGTCCGGACCAAACGGTTTGATTTAAAACCGATGGATAGTGAAGAAGCCATTCTTCAAATGAACCTATTAGGTCATAACTTTTTTATTTATACCGATGCTGAAACGAATACAACTAATATCGTTTACCGCAGAAAAGACGGGAAATACGGTTTAATCGAAACGGTGTAAATATAAAATTCCACTTATACTTATAAATTAGGAAAACCCGCAAATGACTCAGCTTTGCGGGTTTTTCATATAATTTTTCACTCATTAAAAAAAGCTGTGTAAAAAATAACAATGTATAAAAAGTGGTAAAATAAGCATATGAAAATTCGGAAATTCAACTATATCTGTCCCGTTCGGAAGTTGTCACTTTCAATTGTTAGTGATATTATATAACGGAATACAGTTATGAGATAAATTTCAGTTTGGTCGATTATTATGTTAATCGACCTGTTTTTAAGCCGGAAGTTTATTGTTAGGTGATTCTTTAAAAGGAGCGTTGGCTAATGGCTAATATTTTAAATAAAGTATTTGATTTTAATAAAAGGGAACTAAAACGATTAGAGAAAAAAGCGAACCAAATCGAAGCACTGGCTGATGAGATGGAGCGGCTAACTGATGATCAGTTGCGTGCAAAGACAGTGGAATTTAAGGATCGAATAAATAATGGGGAAACTTTGGACGATCTTTTAGTTGAAGCTTTTGCTGTGGTTCGGGAGGCTGCGCGTCGTGTTCTTGGTTTATATCCGTTCCACGTGCAATTGATGGGTGGCATTGTTCTCCATGACGGGAATATTGCCGAAATGAAAACCGGTGAAGGGAAAACATTAACCTCAACAATGCCGGTTTATTTAAATGCACTCTCCGGAAAAGGGGTCCACGTAATTACTGTCAACGATTATTTAGCAAGACGTGATGCCACTGAAATGGGACAAGTTTACGAATTTCTCGGTTTGACTGTCGGATTAAATTTGTCTGAAATGACTCGTGAAGAAAAACAAGCTGCTTATAATGCCGACATTACCTATGGAACAAATAATGAGTTTGGCTTTGACTATTTGCGGGATAATATGGTTCTTTATAAAGAGCAAATGGTACAAAGGCCTTTGAACTTTGCGGTCATCGATGAAGTGGACTCCATTTTGATTGATGAAGCAAGAACACCGCTAATTATTTCCGGTTCTGCAAATAAATCAACCCAACTATATGTTCAAGCGAATGCTTTTGTTAATACATTAAGAGAAGATGTCGATTATACGGTTGATATTAAAACAAAAAGTGTTCAACTAACTGAAGAAGGGATGACAAAAGCAGAAAAGGCATTTGGGATTGACAATTTATTTAATCTCCAACATGTAACACTTAACCACCATATTAACCAAGCATTACGGGCCAAAGCGATTATGCAACGTGATGTCGATTATGTTGTACAAGACGGCGAAATCATTATTGTCGACCAATTTACCGGGCGCTTAATGAAAGGTCGCCGCTACAGTGACGGCTTACACCAAGCGATTGAAGCCAAAGAAGGCGTACAGATTCAAAATGAAAGCAAAACAATGGCGACGATCACCTTCCAAAACTATTTCCGAATGTATGAAAAGCTAGCAGGGATGACTGGTACGGCAAAAACGGAAGAAGAGGAATTCCGTAATATTTATAATATGAATGTTATCGTTATTCCTACCAACCGTCCGATTATTCGTGATGACCGTCCGGATTTGATTTACTCGACAATGAAAGGGAAATTTCGTGCGGTTGTAGAGGATATCGCTGAACGGCATAAAAAAGGACAACCTGTGCTTGTCGGTACTGTTGCCATTGAAACTTCGGAATTAGTCTCACAAATGTTAACAAAAAAAGGGATTAAGCATAACGTATTAAATGCGAAAAACCACGCACGTGAAGCAGAAATTATTGCCCAAGCAGGACAAAAAGGTGCCGTAACAATTGCTACGAACATGGCCGGACGTGGTACAGATATTAAGCTTGGTGAAGGTGTGAAGGAATTAGGCGGACTTGCTGTTATTGGGACAGAACGACATGAGAGCCGTCGTATTGATAACCAGTTACGTGGGCGTTCCGGTCGTCAGGGTGATCCGGGGGTAACTCAATTCTATTTGTCAATGGAAGATGAGTTAATGCGTCGCTTCGGGTCAGATAATATGAAATCCATGATGCAAAAGCTCGGTATGGATGACACACAACCGATCCAAAGTAAAATGGTCACAAGAGCTGTCGAATCAGCCCAAAAACGGGTTGAAGGAAATAACTTTGATGCTCGGAAACGACTTTTACAATATGATGATGTCATCCGACAACAACGGGAAATTATTTATAAACAACGGTTCGAGGTCATTGATTCCGATAATCTTCGTGATGTTGTTGAAAAAATGATTAAATCGGTTATTGAGAAAAACGTTAATTCCTATGCCTCGGCAGAAGAGCCCCCGGAAAATTGGAATTTAAAAGGACTCGTTCACTTTATTAATGCCAATCTTCTCCCGGAAAATGATATAACCATCGATGTTTTAACCCGTAAAGAACCGGAAGAAATGATTGATTTGATTTTTGCAAAGGTAATTGAACGCTATAACGAAAAAGAAGAACAACTCGGTCCGGAAAAAATGCGGGAATTCGAGAAAGTCATCTTACTTCGGACGGTTGACTCCAAATGGACTGATCATATTGACGCAATGGACCAATTACGTCAAGGGATTCATTTACGTGCATATGGTCAAAGCGATCCGTTGCGTGAATACCAAACAGAAGGTTATGCGATGTTTGAAGCAATGGTGGATTCAATTGAAGATGATGTTGCCAAATATATCATGAAATCGGAAATCGTGAATAATTTGAAACGGGAGGAAGTTGCCAAGGGTCAAGCAGTCATTCCTAGTTCTGACGGTGAAAGTAAACCGAAACGAAAACCGATTCGAGTGGAAAAGAAAATCGGCCGGAATGATCCATGCTGGTGTGGCAGTGGGAAGAAGTATAAAAACTGTCACGGTAAAGAAGCTTAAAATTCAAGACCTGACTTGGAAAAGTTTTGCAGAAAGCGGCCCTAATTCGCTTCATGGTAAAGAGCTTAAAATTCAGAGCGTACCCGCGGACAATTATTGCAAAAAACGGTCCTGATTCGCTCCATGGTATAGTGCTTAAAAATCAGGAGCGGACTGGAACAATTTTTGCAGAAAGCAGCCCTAAATTCACTGCATGGTAAAAAGCATAAAATACAGGAGTGGACTTGGAAGGCTATTGCAGGATCTGTCCTATTTCGCTGTCACAGAAAGCTTGTATAATTTTTGTGATAGCGGTCCATATTCACTCATGATGGCGAACAGCCACTACGTTTCATAGTAAACGCCTATAATAAAATTAAGCTCTTGTCACAATTTGGCTAAGTAAATCCATGATATTTGTAAAAATACGCAACTTTTGTCAAAATATTTCCCGGAAAATATAAACGGGTTAGCACCTAAAATGGTTTAACGGAAAATTTTATGCTAAATATAGTATTGATCATATATAAAACCACACAATATTTGCACTTTGAGCGTAAGTTTTTTGAAAACCGGGCTGTTTAGGTGTTAATCATAAATTGTCGAAAAGAAAATCTAAAAAACCATAGAATACAAAAGTACTTTAGAGGTGATTAATTTGGAATTAGCGGAAATTCGCAATGAACTTGAAAAATCAGCTACACGTTTAGCAGAATTTAGGGGGTCTCTTTGACTTAGAAAACAAAGAGGCTCGTATTGCCGAACTGGATGAAGTGATGTCGATGCCCGATTTTTGGAATGATCAAGAAAAGGCACAAGCTATCATTAATGAAGCAAATGCCTTAAAGGACCAGGTCAATGAATTTCACGATTTAAATGAAACCTATGAAAATTTGGAAGTGGCATTTGAATTAGTGAAAGAAGAACCGGATCCTGAATTACAAGCAGATTTAGAGAAAGAGCTGCTTGAGTTCATTGAACGTATGAACCAATTTGAGTTGGAACTGTTACTCAATGGGCCTTATGATAAAAATAATGCAATTCTAGAACTTCATCCGGGAGCAGGCGGTACGGAATCACAAGACTGGTGCTCGATGCTCTTAAGAATGTATACACGATGGGCAGAGCAAAAAGGATTTAAAGTGGAAGTATTAGACTACTTACCGGGAGATGAAGCAGGGGTAAAAAGTGTTACCCTTTCGATCAAGGGGCATAATGCTTACGGCTATTTGAAAGCTGAAAAAGGTGTTCACCGCCTTGTCCGAATTTCTCCGTTTGATGCTGCCGGCCGTCGTCATACTTCTTTTGTTTCTTGTGAAGTTATGCCGGAGATTGATGACAGTATTGAAATCGATATACGTCCGGAAGACTTACGGGTTGATACGTACCGGGCAAGTGGAGCGGGTGGACAGCATATTAACAAAACATCTTCAGCTGTACGGATTACGCACATTCCAACCGGGATTGTCGTTGCCAGTCAGGCTCAGCGTTCTCAAATTCAAAACCGTGAAACAGCAATGAACATGTTAAGAGCAAAGTTATATCAAAAACAAGTGGAAGAACAAGAAAAGAAACTGGCGGAAATTCGTGGTGAGCAAAAAGAAATTGGCTGGGGAAGTCAAATTCGTTCCTATGTTTTCCATCCGTACTCGATGGTTAAAGATCACCGGACTAATACGGAAACCGGGAATGTCCAGGCCGTAATGGATGGGGAAATTGATCCATTTATTGATGCTTATTTAAGGTCGAGAATCCAATGATGTAAAAGGAGTTGCACCTGTCGTCCGTCAGAATTCAATAATGAAAGAAAAAGAGGGCTGGTTCTTGCAACCGGTCCTTTTTTAGTTCAAAGCGTTACTTCACGTATTCCACGGGTAAATAATTATTGCAATTCGAACAAAAAAACGAATAAAATATAGTGTGGAAAAGCCTATTCATCGTCTACATATCTTTGCTTGAGCTCAATAGAAAAAAATAAAGGAGTACAGCTATGGGGAAACGGGTTAGAAATACGATACAAATACCGCTAGTGGAAAAATTATTGAGCTATATTTATGTATTAGTGGGTGCCGGCATTGTTGCGGTGTCATTTAATGTGCTTTTACTGCCAAATGAAATAGCTTCAGGTGGAGTTAGCGGCATAAGTACAATTTTACACGGTCTCTTTGGTTGGGAACCGGCTTATGTCCAATGGTCGTTAAACATTCCACTGTTTATTGCAGGTGTTATTTTTTTAGGATATCAATACGGTATCAAAACCCTGATTGGTACGATCTTTGTACCTTTTGTTGTTTTTTTAACAAAAGATTTGGAACCGTGGACATTGAATCCAATGCTGGCTGCTTTATTTGGAGGAATTGGTATCGGCCTTGGTATTGGGATTGTCTTTCGCGGGAATGCTTCAACCGGCGGGACGGATTTAGCTGCTCAAATTATTTCTAAATATACCGGAATATCCTTAGGGAAATCTGTGGCACTTATTGATGGTTTAATCGTTATTTCCGCCAGTATTGTTTTTGATATTGAAAAAGGTTTATTCGCTTTAATCGGATTATACTTAACTAGTAAAACGATTGACCTTGTTCAAATCGGATGGAGTCGTTCAAAGATGGTTCTTATTATTACCAATGAGGAAGAAAAAGTAAAACGTGCCATTTTAGAACAAATTGATCGCGGCTTGACGAAACTCAAGGCCTATGGAGGTTACACGGATCAGGAGCGGAATACCATCATGGTTGTCGTGGATCAGTCGGAATTTACCGGGCTGAAGCAAGCTGTACGAAACATAGACCCAAACGCATTTGTTATTGTCGTTGATGCTTCAGAGGTGCTTGGCCAGGGTTTCAAAACAATTCATCGGTAAATTGAAACTTCCATCGGTGGTGGGTGAATCAGACGGACTCTTGCAGGCAGTTTACCTCCACTTTGTAAATTGCAAAATCTTGAAGCCGGGATTTACTGCCCGACAAACTTGCAGCACCTTTTCAAAAATTCGTTGCTGATAAGTTCCGGTATTAGTATTCCATCCGGGGAATCATGTATACTTAATGATAAGTACGAGAATATTTAATGCCGAGATGTTCAAGTAAGGGGTCGAATACGAAATGAAGAGGAAGATATTTTACGCTTTTGGCAGTATCTTTTTGCTGTTATCATTGACAGCATGCGGTGGGAATAACAATTCGAGCAGTGGAACAACTTCAGATTTAACCGGAGAACAGTTATTTGCACAAAGTTGTTCCGGTTGTCACGGTGCAGACTTGAAGAAAGGTTATGCACCGGATTTAGATAAGATTGGGTCAAAATATTCTTCTGAAGAGATTCAAGATATTATAGAAAAAGGGATTGGCGATATGCCAGATGGTTTATTAAAAGGTGAAGATGCGAAAAAAGTTGCCGATTGGCTGGCAACGCAGGAATAACATTATAAAGAATCCTCCACATAATTAGGTGGGGGATTTTTTTATTCCAAAGCATAGGTCAAAAGAACTAAAAATCTACCAATAATTTAAAATATAGATCAAAAGTACTAAAAAA
>NZ_JAJCHL010000007.1:0-63435 GCF_020554505.1 Caldibacillus sp. 210928-DFI.2.18 | reverse complement strand
TTGGTTCAACTAACCATCAGCGGGAAGAATCCCACTGATGGAAGTTTCACTTTATTATTTATTAAGCAGACCGAGTCTTATTAAACTTTCGGCAATTTGCACAGAATTCCATGCCGCTCCTTTTAATAAATTGTCGGAAACAACCCACATGTGAAAGCCATTTTTTTCATCTAAGTCTTTACGAATCCGACCGACAAACACATCACGTTGACCAACAGCGTTCGTTGCCAACGGATAAATTTGCTCACTCGGATTATCCTCCAGAACAATCCCCGGGGCAGTGGATAAAAGATTTCTAATTTCTAAAGTACTTACGTGATCTGTTTCAACTTCAAAATAAACCGATTCGGAATGTCCGGACGCTACCGGAATACGGACACAAGTAGCTGCTACTTTGAGTTCGGGCATATGCATAATTTTTTTCGTTTCATTAATCATTTTCATTTCTTCAAAAGTAAAACCGTTATCTTGGAAAACATCAATTTGCGGAATAGCATTAAAAGCAATTTGATAATGTTTTTTATCATTTTTTACAGGCAGAATCTTTGCTTGAGCTTCTTTATTATCTAAAACATCTTTTGTTTGACTGTACAATTCTTGAACAGCTTGGTTACCTGCACCGCTTACTGCTTGGTAAGTTGAGACAATGACTCTATTTAAACCGAATTTTTGGCGAATCGGTTCCAAAGCGACTACCATTTGGATCGTCGAACAGTTTGGATTTGCAATAATTCCTTGGTGTTTTTGCAAGTCTTCTTCATTTACTTCAGGTACAACCAATGGTACATCCGGATCCATTCGGAATGCACTTGTATTATCAACGACAATTGCTCCTCTTTTCACAGCTTCCGGAGCCAATTGTTTCGAAACACTTCCACCCGCAGAAAATAAAGCAATATCTACACCTTCAAAACTTTCCGGTTTTGCTTCCTGAACAGTTATTGTTTCACCTTTAAATTGAACTGTTTTTCCTGCAGAACGAGCTGAGGATAGTAAAGTTAATTTTGATATTGGAAAATCCCTTTCTATCAATGTTTTAATCATTTGTTCGCCTACTGCACCGGTGGCTCCAACAACTGCAACATGATAACGATTATTTGCCATTTGTTTTTCCCCTTCCACTCTTGACCATTTCATTTTATCGTTTTAAAAAAAGGGAATCGAATATAGCCTAATTCGATTTCCCATCACACGTCACAACGTGTTAACCTGATTTATCCTTTATTTTATCATACTCCAGGAAATTATGGATAATTTTTTTGTTTTAAAAATATATTGGAAGTGGACAATTGATAATTTATCTTAACATATTGTTGCTTCAATTGAAATACGTCTATTTTTTATACCGTTCAATTAATACCGGTTGAATTTGTTTATGTTCTAAAGCAGCTTCTACCGTTTCAAGCAGTAGAGTCATGTCAGCAACCATTGATTTCGGTTTATTATAGGGATCATCTTGGCCAAATGGAATAAAGTATATATCCTTTGCCGCGATGAGTCGCATCAGGTTTACACCATTCAGACCAAGCGCATCATTCGTTGAGATTCCAAGTACGACCGGTCGGTGATTTCTCATGGTTGCCTTTGCAGCCATTAACACCGGAGAATCTGTTAATGCGTTTGCCATTTTACTTATCGAGTTTCCCGTCATAGGTGCTATGACCATGCAATCGAGGGGATAGGTTGGCCCAAGCGGCTCTGCGTCGACAATATTATCAATGACTTTATTACCGGTTGCTCTTTCAATTTTTTCAATCCACTCTTCTCCGGATCCAAATCTGGTCGTTGTATTTTTTACCGTCCAGGTAACGATCGGTACGACTTCTGCACCATTTTCTACTAATTTAACAATTTCCGGTAAAACTTGATCATACGTACAGTGGGATGCCGTTAATCCAAAACCGATTCTTTTTCCTTCTACTTTCATTTTACGTTCCCCTTTCTTTTTAATAAATCATCATGTAATAACTCGACGAGAACATTGGCCAAAATTTGTCCGGCTGTCTTCGGGGCAACAATACCCGGCAAACTCGGGGTTAAAATAGCCTTAATCCCCCGTTTTTCTGCATAGCGAAAATCCGTTCCTCCCGGTTTGGAAGCTATATCGATAATCAGTGTGTGATGAGGCATTTTTGAAATGACATTTGCGGTTACGACTAAGTGAGGGATTGTATTGATGACAATATCTGCATCTTTTACAAATTCTTCAAGATCGTTAAGATGGAAAGAATCCAAACCCATTTCTTCGATTCGAGCAATATGTTCTGCGTTCCTGACACCTACTTTTAATTTTGCTCCAAGTCCATGAAAAACTCTGGAGATCGTCATTCCATTGCGCCCGAAACCGAGAACAACCGTCTTGGAACCGTGAATGGTAAAGTCAGTATTTTGAATGACGAGCATAATGATACCTTCTACCGTCGGAATCGAGTTATAGATGGCTACATCATTACGGTCAAATATTAATTCTAATTTTCTTCCTGCCTTTTGTGTGATTTTCGTCAAATAAGTATTCGTAATCCCGGAATAAATGGTACAATGCGGTGGTGTTTTGCTTATTTTATTTTCGTCTATGCGAATATGTTCATTAGAAAAGATAGTATCGATTTCCCCATCTAAACTTGTACCTGCGACAGGTAATATAATTGCATCTATCTCCTGCCAATTTATCTCATCAATTTTTTCTTTAACAGCTCCTGTAAAAGAATGATCCAGTTGTTCGTAACCAACCAAAGATATCTTCGCACCCAGTTCGCTTAATTTTCGGATGACCTCAATTTGTCTAGCGTCACCACCCATAATCACTATGTGCAAACCTGTTAACATGAAGTATTTTCACCTTCTTCGTTACAATTTCCAAGAACCATGACATCAAATTCTTTATTATCATATGATGTCTTTTATCTATGTGTGTGTTGGAAATTTTTCCTTTCTAATTTTATAAAAAAAAAGCAACCGATTTTACTCGATTGCTTATTGCTAATTTTTAATCTTCATATTCTTCATCCGGGAAATCAATGATAATCATATCTGTCCCGATTTTTTTTATATATTTCCAGGGGACACGAATTTCTCCTTGTGCCTTACGAAATTGAAACCATTTTCCTGTTGGAATGATTAAAGCGACTATCTGCCCGGTTTGTTCATTGATTTCCAAGTCGGTTTGACCGAGGACACCTAATCTCTCGGCTTTTTTTACGTCAACGATTTCCTTACCTCCCAATTCACTCAAGCGCAATTCACTCACCCTTTCCTGTCCTTCTTTTTATAATGTATTAGCAGTTCTATCATTTTAGAAGGGCAGGACAAGCAGGAATGTGATTTTGTCTTTGGAAACTGACAAGATGAATATTGAATCATTTACAGCAATTGCGGTATTTTTCCATCCGGGCTAATCAAGGCAACTGAGGCTTTTTCAGTAAAAATTTCCTTTATCATTCGATCGACATCCTCTTTTTGCACTGCATCGATCATATCAATAATTTCATCCAAAGTCTGATGTTTTCTTAATAACAATTCATTTTTCCCATTTCGACTCATGCGACTGTTGGTACCTTCTAAGCCGAGCATTAAGTTCCCTTTCAGCTGTTCTTTGCTGTTGGTTAATTCTTTTTCAGAAACCCCTTCTTTTACGAACAAGTGTAGCGTTTCTTGAATAGTTTCATATAAACTATCCAATTGATTTGCTCCGGTTCCTCCATATATGGCTAAATATCCACTGTCCTCGAACGCTGTGTGATAAGAATACACAGAGTAGGCCAAGCCTCTTTTTTCACGTACTTCTTGAAAAAGTCTACTGCTCATGCTTCCACCAAGAACATTGTTGGCAATAATTACCGAATAGATATCTTCATGACCAAACGGAAGGCCTTGAAAACCTATACATAGATGAGCCTGTTCCGTTTCTTTTTTTCGCGCAAGTTTTTCCTGATAAAAAGACGGTTTTTCGATCCGGAATTGTTCTTTCCCACCTTCATAATGTCCAAAGCGTGCTTCAACATCATTAATAAATATTTCATTAATATTCCCGGCAATAGAGACGACAACATTTTCCGGTCTGTATGCATGATGCATATACTGCCTTAATGTGTCTCCGGAAAATGTTTGCAATGTTTCTTCTATACCTAATATCGGATAACCTAAGGGATGATTACCGTAAATAGCTTTGCTTAATAAATCATGGACAATATCATCCGGCGTATCTTCGTACATTTTAATTTCTTCCAAGACAACGCCTTTTTCTTTCGCAATTTCATTTTCATCAAATACCGAATGAAAGAACATGTCTGCCAATAAGTCTAATGCTACTTTCGTATGGGTGTCTAATACTTTGGCATAATAACAAGTATATTCTTTTGAAGTGAACGCATTAACTTGTCCGCCGATCCGATCGAAGGACTCAGCAATCTCTTGTGCCGAACGATTTTCTGTACCTTTAAAAAACATATGTTCAAGGAAATGTGAAATACCGTTTTGCTCTCTTGTTTCGTACCGTGAACCGGTTTTTACCCAAATCCCAATGGCCACGGACCGGACTGTCGGTATTTCTTCAAGTACAATCCGAACGCCATTTTGACAAGTATATTTTTTTATCAAGTAAGTTCCTCCTAATTCAGAGCTATTCTATATTTATTATTACGTCTTCAATAATTTTTATTAATCAAACCCGTGAGTAAAAATTATAAATGAACTTTTTATCAACGATGAATATATGTGGTCGATTGCTACATGTATCAGCTGCCCGATTCACTTGTTCTGTAGTTCAACCGTTTTTCATCAAGCAGGTTAGAAACCGTTCCGATCTTGTACCCTTTTTCGTTTATTTCAGTTAACAACTTCTCAAGAGCCGCATCCGTTGAACGAGTCGGGTGAGCCAAAATGATTGCACCGTTATGCAATTGTTTTAGAACACGGTTTAACAAAGTAGAAACCGGGGGATCTCGCCAGTCGATCGTGTCCACCGTCCACATAATTGTTTTCATATCCATATCATTTGCGATTTCGACCGTTTTATCATGATAACTTCCACTCGGCGGTGCAAAAAGTGCAGGTGTTTTACCAATTGTCGCACGAATGATTTCATTCGTATCTGCCAATTCCTTTTTGGTTCGGTCATTGCTTAATGTTTTCATATCCGGATGGCTGTAAGAATGATTCCCGATCTCATGGCCACCTTCATCAATCATTTTGACCAGGTCAGGATTTTCCTTGGCCCAACGTCCTTCAAGAAAAAATGTGGCTTGAACATTATGTTTCTTCAACGTAGCCAATATTGAAGATAAATATTCATTGCCCCACGCAACATTAATTGTCAAAGCGATCATTGGTTTGTCAGGGTGTCCGCGGTAGATTGGTGCAGGTGGCAAATCTTCTAAATGAACTTTAGGCGAGACTTGTTTAAATATAAGTTTATTTTCATCAAAGACACCATCTTCTTTCATTTTATCATAGGAAGCATCTATATCAACTTTCAAGCCATTATAACCTGGCATTTTTTTCCATACCCGATCAATTTTCGCATCTTGAGGTGGAACTTCATATTGCGCTGATTTTTCTTCAATTTCAATCAATAAAGCATCTTTTACTGAAGACACAGTCATAGCGTCAGAACGTAATTTTTCCACATATGCATCGGATAAAGGATTTTTCACGATTAAAAAAGATAAAAAGCCGATGATAATGAGTGCCGAAAGCTTCTGGTATGTGTATTTTCCCATACTTCATCCCCCCTATCCAATCGTATGAATGGATAGGACAAGATAGAACGTTGGGAAGGATAAAATATTTGATAAATGAAAAATGGACCTACTCACTTGAGAAAGTCCAGTCTTAAAATATAACAGAGGAAATGAAGTTAAATCAACTTAAGGTTCATTTCCATCAATTAAAGATTATTTTTGCTTTTGTTCACGTAAGGCAGCTTTTCGTGACAGATTAATTCTTCCATGTTTATCAATTTCGGTAACCTTCACAAGGATTTCATCATCAATTTTGACAACATCCTCTACTTTACCGACTCGTTCTTCGGCAAGTTCAGAAATATGAACAAGTCCATCTTTTCCATTTAAAATTTCAACAAATGCCCCAAATTTTTCAATCCTTTTAACTTTACCCAAATAAATTTTCCCTACTTCTACTTCTTGGACAATATTTTCAATGATTTTTTGGGCTTTTTCATTCATTTCCTGATCACTGGAGGCAATATAAACGGTACCGTCTTGTTCAATATCAATTTTAACGCCTGTTTCTTCGATGATTTTTTTCACTTGTTTCCCGCTTGGTCCGATCACATCACCAATTTTTTCAGGATTAATCTTTATGGATAGAATTTTCGGTGCAAATTTTGATAATTGTTTACGAGGCTCGCTTATTGTTGATAACATATGTTCCAAAATTTGCATCCGGCCTTTTTTCGCTTGTTGCAGCGCCTCTTCTAAAATTTCACGGGAAAGACCTTCAATTTTAATATCCATTTGTAAGGCAGTTACACCTTTGGAAGTTCCTGCAACTTTAAAGTCCATATCGCCGAGATGATCTTCCATTCCTTGGATGTCAGTTAAAATTGTATAATGTTCGCCCGATTTAACCAGTCCCATCGCAATACCGGCAACCGGTGCCTTAATTGGAACCCCTGCATCCATCAATGCTAAAGTAGAACCGCAAATACTTGCTTGGGACGTAGAACCATTGGATTCTAATACTTCAGAAACAAGTCGAATGGTGTAAGGAAATTCCTTCTCGGATGGAATAACCGGTTCTAAAGCACGTTCGCCTAAAGCACCATGTCCAATTTCTCGGCGTCCAGGTCCACCCATTCGTCCGGTTTCCCCGACTGAAAACGGCGGAAAATTATAATGATGCATAAAACGTTTTGATTCTTCTAACCCTAATCCGTCTAAAACTTGGACATCCCCTAATGCACCAAGCGTACAAACACTCAATGCTTGTGTTTGACCGCGAGTAAATAAACCGGATCCGTGGGCTCTTGGTAATAAGCCGACCGCTGATGATAATGGACGGATTTCATCAATTTTTCGGCCATCCGGACGAATTTTTTCAACGGTAATCAACCGTCTAACTTCTTCTTTAACAATTTTATCAAGAACGGATTTTACTTGTTTTAATGTTTCTTCGTCCGCTTCTTCACTTTCATATTTTGCTAAAACTTCATTTTTCACAGCTTCGATAGCATCTTCCCGTGCATGTTTTTCGGGAACTTGGATCGCCTGAATCATTTCTTTTTCACAAAGACTCTTTACGGCAGTTTCAATTTCCTGATCAATTTCAAATAAAACAACATCCATTTTTTCTTTTCCGACTTCAGCCATGATTTGCTCTTGGAATGCAATTAGTCGCTTAATTTCTTCGTGACCAAACATGATTGCTTCCAACATAATTTCTTCAGGTACCTCATTAGCACCTGCTTCAACCATATTAATGGCATCCTTTGTACCTGCAACAGTTAAATGAATATCGCTTTTTTCAGCTTGTTCAACGGTCGGGTTAATGATAAACTCACCATCGACTCTGCCGACTACAACACCTGCTATCGGGCCTTGAAACGGAATATCGGATATTGAAAGTGCAATTGACGACCCGACCATGGCAGCCATTTCAGTCGAACAATCTTGATCAACACTCATGACAACACTGACCACTTGAACTTCATTTCGAAAACCATCGGGGAAGAGCGGTCGAATCGGTCTGTCAATCAGACGGCTGGAGAGAATCGCATGTTCACTCGGTCTCCCTTCCCTTTTTATAAATCCCCCCGGTATTTTCCCTACTGCATACAGTCGCTCTTCATAATTTACAGTTAAAGGGAAAAAGTCTACAGTTTTCGGATCTTTCGATGCAGTCGCTGTGCAAAGAACTGCACTTTCTCCATATCGGACTAGACAGGCACCGTTCGCTTGTTTCGCTAATTGACCAATTTCAATTGTAAGCGGTCTGCCCCCCCAATTATAGGAGAATGTATGTTTCTCACTTTCCATAAATGAACTCCTTTCATTATTTTTATTTTGAAACGTCTTGTTATGTATTGTTAACAAAACTCCAATTGACATAATCGTCAGTTTCTGGAACAACAGTTACGATATTTGGGATATTTGTATCCTAATAAAAAAGCGGGATTATCCCGCTTTTTTCTATCGGCGCAAACCTAATTTGTTGATCAACTCACGGTAACGTTGTACATCATTATTTCGCAAGTAAGCTAACAGGTTACGACGTTTTCCTACCATTTTCATCAAACCGCGACGAGAATGATGGTCTTTCTTATGCGTTTTTAAATGCTCATTCAACAAGTTAATTTTTTCAGTAAGAATGGCAATTTGAACTTCCGGTGATCCGGTATCATTTTCATGCGTTTTGAATTCCGCAATAATTTCATTTTTACGTTCTTGTGTCAATGCCATTATATTCACCTCCATATTTTTCTAATCCCCTTTGCTGAGCGAGCGTCGGAGTTATCGGCATGCCAAGCAAAGGTTCGTATCATACGGTATATAGAATACTACTTTTTATTCAAAAATGCAAGCAACTCTATCCATTCTTCCATTCCGAAATGACTATTTTTGTAAAAAAGAAGTGGAAAGCAATGCATATTGTTTAAAAATTACCTATTAAAGTATTCAATCGCATCTTGTTTGTCTTTACCGATTTGTTCAACAAGTTCATCTATCACATCAAACTTTAATTCATCTCTCAACCGTTTACGCCATTCAAGAATAATCGGCTTTCCATATATATCTCTGTCAAAGTCGATTAAATGAACTTCAATAAAACGCTCTGTTTGTTGTTCATTAAAAGTCGGATTGTAGCCGATACTTGCGACGCCTTCTTCCCATTTTCCATCTACTAATAAGCGGACAATATAAACACCGTTCACCGGAAGTATATATCGTTCATGAATCATGAGATTGGCCGTTGGAAAACCTAATTGTTTTCCCCGTTTTTTCCCGTGAATAACAAACCCGCAAACTGAATAAAATCTCCCTAAATAGTCAGGCACTTCATCGACATGACCTTTTTGGATTAAATCCCGGATAAGCGTGGAACTGATTTTTAAATCATTTTTTGCTACCTTACCAATCGTTTGATGTGAAAAGCGGCCCTTACTATATGTTTCTATATTATCCATTGTCCCTTTTCCGAATTTACCATATGTATAATCAAATCCGGCGACTAAATGCTGGACATTCAATTGAATAATATAATTATTAATAAATTCTTCCGGAGAGAAATTAGCTAATGTTCTTGTAAAAGGGACAATAAATAAATAATCAAATCCGAGCTGTTCAATTAATTGAATTTTATCATTGAGCAAAGTAATATATTTGACTTCTTCAGGATTATCCCCAAGGACGGCTTTTGGTGAAGGGTCAAATGTCATCACACCGCTTTTTAAACCTTTTTCTTCTGCCGTCGATTTTGCCGTTAACATGACCGTTCGGTGGCCAATATGTACACCGTCAAAATAACCGATTGCCAATGACAGTGGTGGTAATGATTCTTTTTTTAAATTATTTGGTATTTGTAGTCGTATGATTTCCACTGATGAACTCACCTTTCGTTTCAATTCCCTACGAAAACACGATCAGGCTTCAAGATCCCTTGCTTAGTTGGATGGTGTTTATAAATGGCTAATATTTTCCCCTTGTAATAAACAGCAATAGGACCAAGGGTATAAAGTAAATGATCAGGTATAGGAATAAGTGCACCATTTTTTACTCTATTAGCTAATGTATCATGAATTTCATATTTCGGCAATTGAAACAAAACAGATTCAATCGGTAAAAAGATTTCGTTCGTTAATCCTTTGGTAATTTTCTCTTCAATTTGTTCAAATGTTAAACATTGCTCCTGTTCTATTCCACCGGCTGATGTTCGAACAAGTTTTGACATATGGGCAGGATAACCTAACAATTCCCCGATCATCACAGCCAAAGTGCGTATATACGTTCCTTTACTGCATTTTACATGGACGGAAAAGCGGATGAATTCCCCGTTAAATATTTCGTTATCATCCAGCAGCTCCAATTCATAGATGGTAACAGTCCGTTCAGGTCTTTCTATCTCTATTCCTTCCCGAGCATATTCATATAATCTTTTCCCATTGACTTTTACTGCTGAATACATCGGTGGTATTTGGGTAATCTCCCCGGTAAGTTGTTTTAAAACTTTCAAAATTTCATCTCTTGTAATTGGCTGTTTGACGGGCTTCGTTTGTACGATTTCTCCGTCACTGTCTTCTGTCGTTGTTGAGATGCCAATCGTTATTTCTGCTTGATAACATTTTCCAAAATTTGTTACATATTGAACAATTTTTGTTGCTTCTCCTACACATATTGGCAGTACACCGGTCACATTTGGATCGAGCGTACCACTATGTCCAACTTTTTTTGTACTTAATAATTTCCTGATTTTTATTACACAATCATGTGAGGTCATGCCTTTTGGTTTCCATAACGGAATAACGCCATTCATTTTTTCACCTGACTTTCTCCTAAGGAAAACGAAGGGCAATCCAAAAAGTTTCTGTTTTCGTATGAAAAGATACCGTTTCGCCAATTATCTCTTTATACAAAATAACGGAAATGAAACTTTGGATAGCCCTCTAAAACAAATTATTCTTCACCTTGAACTTCATCTTTATGAAGTTGATGGATCAATGTTTCGATATGATTTCCATAATCAATTGATTCATCAAATTCGAATAGGATTTCCGGTGTTTTTCTTAAACGGATGCGTCGACCAATCTCAGAACGGATAAAACCTTTTGCCTTTGTTAATCCAATGAATGACTCTTCTTTCTGTTTATCATCGCCCAAAACAGAGATAAATACTTTTGCCTGTTGAAGGTCGCCTGTCACTTCAACATCCGTTACGGTAACAAATCCGACTCGCGGATCTTTAATTTTCCGGCTAATTATTTCACTCAGTTCTTTTTTCATCTGTTCGCCAACTTGTTTTGCACGTATGTTCAAGTTTATCACCTCTAGTTTAAAACCATTCAAAAACTGTTTCGGTTCTTTCAATTTCCGGAAATGAATCTATGAGTGCTAATCCTTTTTGCAATTCCTGTTCAGCAACGGTTCTTGATGATCCAACAGTTACTAAAACCAATTTCGTCCTTTGCCATACATTTTGATGATCCACTTCTGCAATGGCAATATTATAACGGTTTTGAATTCGTGCAATGATTTTCTTTAGTACTGAACGTTTTTCTTTTAAAGATTGGGCATCATAGATTATGCACTCAACTGAAGCCGAAAGTATCATTTCGCTTTAATTTCCTCCATGATATACGCTTCAATTATATCGCCTTCTTTAATATCATTGAAGTTTTTTATAGTAATCCCGCATTCATATCCCTGACTGACTTCCTTCACATCATCTTTGAATCGTTTCAGCGAGTCTATTTCACCTTCAAAAATGACAATTCCGTTGCGAATTAGCCGAACAGAGCTATCTCTTGTCACTTTGCCGTCTGTTACATAAGAACCGGCAATTGTACCAACTTTTGAAACTTTAAATGTTGTCCGCACTTCAGCTTGGCCGATTACTTTCTCTTGATATTCCGGATCCAATAAACCTTTCATTGCTTGTTCAATTTCATCAATAACCTTATAGATGATTCGGTGTAAGCGAATGTCGACCTTTTCTTCTTCTGCCATTCGTTTTGCATTTGGATTTGGTCTGACATTGAAGCCGACAATAATGGCATTCGATGCTGTGGCCAAGATAATATCTGATTCGGTGATTGCCCCGACGCCGGTATGAATAATGTTTACTTTTGCGCCTTCCACATCGATTTTTTGTAAAGAAGCAACTAATGCTTCGGCTGATCCTTGAACATCAGCTTTAACGATAATGTTCAGTTCTTTCAATTCACCTTGTTTCATTTGTTCAAATAATTTATCAAGGCTTACCCGAGCTGTCTCGTTTCTCGTTTCCTGCAGTGCTTTTTGGCTGCGTGCTTCGCCAACTTGACGAGCGGTTTTTTCATCCTCTAATACGACAAATCGATCGCCCGCTTGAGGAACTTCATTTAAGCCGGTAATCTCGACAGCTGCAGATGGACCTGCTTCTTTTACCCGTCGACCGCGGTCATTAACCATAGCCCGAACACGTCCATACGTATTGCCGACAACAATCGGATCGCCGATTTTCAAGGTTCCGTTTTGAACAAGCAGTGTTGCGACTGAACCTCTTCCTTTATCAAGTTTCGCTTCAATGACGGTTCCGTATGCATTCCGATTCGGGTTTGCCTTCAATTCTTCCATTTCACTGACAAGCAGAATCATTTCCAACAATTGATCAATTCCCTTACCGGTTAAAGCTGAGATCGGAACAAAAATCGTGTCCCCGCCCCAATCTTCGGCAATCAATCCATATTCCGATAATTCTTGCATGACCCGTTCTGGATTGGCATCCGGCTTATCAATTTTGTTGACTGCAACAATGATCGGAACACCCGCAGCTTTGGCATGGTTAATGGCTTCGACCGTTTGCGGCATGACACCGTCATCCGCTGCAACAACCAAAATAGTGATATCGGTCACTTGAGCCCCACGTGCCCGCATCGTTGTAAATGCAGCATGCCCGGGCGTATCAAGGAAAGTAATTTTTTTCTGGTTAATTTCTACTTGATAGGCACCGATATGTTGCGTAATGCCACCGGCTTCACCTTGGGTAACCTTTGTATGGCGGATTGAGTCAAGTAAAGTCGTTTTGCCGTGGTCAACATGACCCATAATCGTTACAACAGGAGGACGTTCGCTTAAATTTTCCGGACTATCCTCTGTAATAAGAGATTCTAAATCGGATATATCGACGCTGACTTTTTCCTCGACTTCCACACCATATTCACTTGTAATCAACTCAATAGCATCTTTATCTAATTCTTGGTTAATTGTGGCAATGACTCCAAGCATAAATAGTTTTTTTATGATTTCAGATGGTTCCCGGTGCAATTTTTTTGCCAATTCCGCAACTGTGAGTGTATCTGTGTATGAAATTTTCTTAGGAAGTTCCTTTTCTTTTCTCACAGGTGGAGTTTGGACCGGTGGACTACTCTTTTTCTTTTGTCCCGATTTCGCCTTGTTTTTATTTCGATTAAAAGCTTTGTTTTCTTTTGATCGAAACTCTTGATCGTATTTTTTCCCTTCCTTATTTTTAGGAGGTGTTTTTACTTTGACCCTGTTAGGAATAGCAACATCATCCAATACTTCTTCATCTGCAATTACTGGAGTTGGCACCTTTTTTGCAGTTGGTTTTATTTTTGCTTGGGTTGTTTTTTTATTTGAATTTTGTGAACGATTTTTATTCGATTGGGTGCCACCCTTTGATTTTTGTTTATTTTCCCCTGTTTGTGGATTGTTTCTATTAGTCTGTTTATTTTCTGATTGTTTATTTGTCATAGGCTCTTTCGTTGATTGTGACTTTCCTTTCCCAAAAGTTTCATCTAATTGTTTTATGGCACTCGTTTCAATTGTTGTCATATGGTTGGACACTTCTATATTTAGTTCTTTCAATTTTTCAATAACGGCTTTACTTGTAACATTGTTTTTCTTTGCATATTCATATACACGCATTTTCGTCATTGTTTCACCCCCACTGAATTTGATCAAGCTCACTTTGTAACTTTTCGGAAAATCCGGTATCCGTCACGGCGACGACAACCCGTGCCTCTTTACCGATCGACTTTCCTAATGTATAACGGTCAGAAACCAATTTAACTGGTACGTGATAGAATGCAGACTTATCGATAATTGACTTCTTAGTATTTTTTCCGGCGTCTTGTGCCAATAAAACCAGTTTGACGCGATTTTTTTGAATTTCCTTTATCACTAGTTCTTCACCCGTAACCAATTTCCCGGCTCGATTTGCCAACCCGAGCAGTGATTGCCATTTTTCTTGCTTCATGATTTCGAAGTGTTCTCCTTTTCAATAAACGCCAAGATTTCATCATAAAAATTTTCATCAATTTCTGTTTCTAAATGATGTTTTAAAATATTTTTTTTCTTAGCCAGAAGGACAGCTTCTTTATTTTTGGACAAATATGCACCACGCCCGTTTTTCTTTCCGGTTGGATCAATCGAGACTTCTCCCTCTTTGGAACGGACGATCCGGAGCAACTCCTTTTTCGGATACATTTCCCCGGTGGCCACGCATTTACGCATCGGTATCTTTCTCGGTTTGTTCATGTTCCATCACCTCTCCGTTTTCTTCAAGTTCGGCAAAGTCATGAGCATCCCCTTGTGCAACCGGATGTTCCTCCTCAACTCTTTGGTCCTCTTCACTTATGACTGTATCTTCATCATTGAATGTTAAGTTTGGAGAAAATAGCGGTTCTTCTCGAGGATATATACCTAGTTCTCTCGCATCTGATTCACTTTTAATATCAATTTTCCAATTGGTTAATTTTGCAGCAAGCCTTGCATTTTGACCGCGTTTACCAATTGCTAATGAAAGCTGGTAATCTGGGACAATGACAACGGTTGACTTTTCCTCTTCATTTACAATGACATCTAAAACTTTCGAAGGACTAAGTGCATTGGCGACAAATTCAACCGGATCCTTTGAAAATTTCACAATATCTATTTTTTCCCCGTTTAACTCATCTACCACCGCCTGTACACGGGAACCTTTTGGTCCGACACATGAACCGACCGGGTCGACATCCGGATTATCTGACCAGACGGATACTTTTGAGCGGTCACCTGCTTCTCTTGCTACCGATTTTATTTCGACAATACCTTCGTATATTTCCGGAACTTCAAGTTCAAACAATCTTTTTAATAAATTCGGATGTGATCTGGAAATAAAAATTTGTGGTCCTTTCGTTGTTTTTTCCACTTTCGTAATATAAACTTTCATTCGGTCATTATGATTGTATTGTTCATTTTGCATTTGCTCATGCACCGGTAATAATGCTTCTGTTTTTCCTAGACTTACATAGACATACCGATTATCTTTTCTTTGCACAATCCCCGTCATAATATCATCTTCACGGTCGACAAATTCTTCGTAAATGATTCCCCGTTCAGCCTCACGGACCCTTTGTGTGACGACTTGTTTGGCTGTTTGAGCTGCAATCCGGCCAAATTCTTTTGGCGTTACTTCGATTTCAACTATATCCCCAATTTCGTAATTCGGGTTGATTTTTCTAGCTTCTTCTATGGCAATTTCTAATCTTGAATCAAATACTTCATCCACGACTTCTTTGCGAGCATACACATGCATCGTTCCGGTGGTTAAATTAAAATCTGTCCGTACATTTTGTGCTTGATTGAAATTTCTTTTATAAGCAGAAACAAGTGCAGCTTCTATTGCCTCGACAATGACATCTCGGGAAATTCCTTTTTCTTTTTCCAGTCGGTCCAAGGCGTCTAAAAGTTCACTTCTCATTACAATATCCCCCTTTTATGTATTTTTCTTTTTCAAATCAATATCGCCTGAAAAACTGTGGATTGTTTTTTGCCTGCACCGATGCTACTCGCGCTTTTCTTTCTAAAATACAACAGCCAGTCTTGCTTGGGCAATTTTATTATATGGGATTTGTATTACTTTACTTTTTGTTTTGACCCGCACTTCAATGGTAACATTCGTACCGTCAAATTCTTGTAAAATCCCTTCAAAGATTTTTTCACCGTCAATCGGTTCATATGTTTTGATATGGACATTTTTCCCGATTGCCTTTTCAAAATCCGCTTGTTTCTTCAATGGACGCTCTGCTCCTGGTGAAGAAACTTCTAAATAGTAATTATGAGGAATCGGATCAATTTCATCCAGTTTTTCACTTAATTTTTCACTAACCATTCCGCATTCTTCAATATCGACGCCATTCTCTTTATCAATATACAGTCGCAGATACCAGTTTTTGCCTTCTTTAACATATTCAACATCGACAATTTCCAAGCCTAATTCTTGAACAATTGGCCATGCAATTTTTTCGACTGTTTCCGTTACTTTGCTCATATTTTCCCTCCTCTTTAGGAAATTTAAATGTAACAAATGTAAAGGTAATTTTTATTATGCGTAGAAAATGAAAAAGTTGACTAACCGTTTTAAATTATCGTTTCCATGTTTTTTATAATTTTGTTTTTTGATAAACCTTTTTACAAACAGGAAAGAGTGAGGAACTCCCCACTCTTTAGATTCAAGAGATTAAAGTTAGTATTGCCAATAAAAATATATCATAATCCAAACCATTTTGCAATTGTCCCATTTCATCAATACCGGCAAACAAGAGTCAACCAGAAATATGCCATTATTCAAAGTTTAAAATAATGATAACTGGTTTTGTTCGGGCAGATTTTCCAGACAACCATGATTATCTAAAAATTCCATGATTGTTTTCGATACTTTCCCTCTTTGCTGAAGGTCTTCTTTTGATAAAAACTCAGCTTCTCCACGTGCCTTTACGATGTTCATCGCTGCGTTTGTTCCCAGGCCGGGGATTGCATTAAACGGCGGAATTAACGAATTGCCGTCAATTACAAATTCAGCTGCTTTTGATTTATAAAGATCAATTTTTTTGAATGAGAATCCTCGCTCACACATTTCCAAGGCAAGTTCGAGAACCGTTAATAAACTTTTCTCCTTGGTTGATGCATCAAGACCTTTTTCGTTAATTTCCGTGATCCTTTTCCGAATGGCATTGGAACCACTTGTCATGGCATCTAAATCATAATCTTCTGCTCTAACGGTAAAATAGGTTGCATAATATAAGAGCGGATGATGAACTTTAAAATAGGCAATTCGAACCGCCATTAGTACATACGCAGCGGCATGGGCCTTTGGAAACATATACTTGATTTTTTTGCATGAATCAATATACCATTCAGGAACATCATGTTCCCGCATTTCTTTCTCCATTTCCTCTGTCAAACCTTTTCCTTTCCGTACCGACTCCATAATTTTAAAGGCAGTGGAAGGTTCAAGTCCACGATAAATCAAATAAACCATAATATCGTCCCGACAACCGATACATTCACTTAATGAACAAGTACCATTATGAATTAATTCCTGGGCATTACCTAACCAAACGTCCGTCCCGTGGGAGAGACCGGAAATTTGCAACAGCTCGGAAAATGTCGTTGGTTTTGTTTCTTCCAGCATCTGCCGGACAAAACGGGTGCCAAATTCAGGAATTCCCAGTGTTCCGGTTTTACACATAATCTGTTCTTCAGTAACACCAAGTGATTCTGGACTGCTGAAAATTTTCATTACTTCCGGATCATCGGTTGGGATTGTTTTCGGATCGATTCCGCTTAAATCTTGCAGCATGCGGATCACAGTCGGATCATCGTGTCCGAGTATATCGAGTTTTAATACATTATCATGGATGGAATGGAAATCAAAATGGGTTGTCCGCCATTCTGCATCCTGGGCATCAGCCGGATATTGAATAGGTGTAAAGTCATATACATCCATATAGTCCGGAATAACGATAATTCCACCCGGATGCTGCCCGGTTGTTCGTTTTACACCGGTCAATCCGAGGGCAAGTCGCTCCCGTTCCGCCTGACGTAATAGGATATTGTTGTCTTCCTCATAACCTTTAACAAAGCCATAGGCCGTTTTGTCTGCAACAGTACCAATCGTACCTGCACGGTAAACATGGTCCTCTCCGAAAAGCACCTTTGTATAATTATGTGCTTTTGGTTGATAATCGCCGGAAAAGTTTAAATCAATATCTGGCACCTTGTCCCCTTTAAAGCCAAGAAAAGTTTCAAACGGGATATCATGCCCGTCTTTTTTATATTTCGATCCGCAATTTGGACAGTCTTTATCCGGTAAATCAAAGCCGCTGCCAACAGAACCGTCATCAAAAAACTCGGAATGTTTGCAGTTCGGGCATACATAATGAGGCGGCAATGGATTCACCTCGGTAATTTCCGTCATTGTCGCAACAAACGAAGATCCGACCGAACCCCGGGAACCGACAAGATACCCATCATTCAGTGATTTTTTAACCAATTTATGAGCAATTAAATAGATAACGGCAAATCCGTGACCGATAATACTTTTCAATTCTTTTTCCAAGCGGGCTTCAATGATTTCAGGAAGGGGATCGCCATAAATTTTTTTAGCCATCTCATAACTTTTTGTCCGGATTTCCTCTTCCGCTCCTTCAATTTTAGGTGTATATAATTCATCTTTTATTGGTTTAACTTCTTCAACCATATCGGCAATCTTATTTGGATTAACAACAACGATCTCTTTTGCCTTTTCTTCACCTAAAAATTGAAAAGCTCTCAACATTTCATCTGTCGTTCGGAAATGGACATCCGGCAGTTGGTGACGATTGAGCGGGTTGGCACCACCTTGAGAAGCAACTAATATTTTTCGGTAAATTTTATCTTCCGGATGTAAATAATGAACATTACCGGTTGCAACGACTGGAATATTTAATTTCTCGCCGACCAATATGATTTTTTTGATTACATCTTCTAATTGTTTTTCACTTTGAATGACATCGGTCTCGAGTAATGGTTGATAAATTTCTTTCGGATGAACTTCCAGATAATCATAAAATTTCGCGATTTCTTCCACTTCTTCAGTTGCTTTTTGTTGTGCCGCTTCAAATAATTCCCCTTTATCACAGCCAGAGCCAACCAAAATGCCTTCTCGATATGTTTGTAATACAGACCTTGGGATTCTTGGCACTTTATAAAAATATTTAACATGTGACAAAGAAATTAGTTTAAATAAATTTTTCAAACCGACATGATTTTGTGCCAATAATACAGCATGGAACGGCCGGCTTCGTTTATAACTCGTTTCATTTTTTCCGTACTCATTTAATTCATCATGATACTTAATTCCTTTTTCTTCAGCGCTTTTCAGCAATTTTACTAAAATATGTCCGGTCGCCTCGGCATCATAAATTGCCCTGTGATGTTGCGTCAATTCCACATTTAGTTTCTTCGCCAATGTGTTTAAGCGGTGGTTTTTCATATCCGGATATAGAAATCTGGCCAATTCCAACGTATCGATTACCGGGTTTGTAAATTTCCCGTAACCGATTTTCTGATAACCGACATTAATAAACCCTGTATCAAAAGAAGCGTTGTGAGCAACAAGGACGGCATCACCGCACCATTCATAAAAATGTTTTAAAACTTCTTCCGGATCAGGCGCATTTTCGACCATATTATCGGTGATACCGGTCAACTCGATTGTAAATGCAGAAAGTTTATGTTTTGGATTAGCAAATGATTCAAAGCGATCGATAATTTCTCCATCTTTAATTTTTACCGCAGCTAA
This sequence comes from Caldibacillus sp. 210928-DFI.2.18, assembly GCF_020554505.1. Lineage (NCBI taxonomy): Bacteria > Bacillati > Bacillota > Bacilli > Caryophanales > Bacillaceae > Caldibacillus > Caldibacillus sp. 210928-DFI.2.18. The sequence goes on along the minus strand of NZ_JAJCHL010000007.1, from coordinate 44,157 downwards.
TTCAATGATTGTATTGTAAACGGCTGATAGACCGGTTGTTTCAATATCAAAAACAACATATGTATCGTCGGTAAGCAAACGATGGCTCGGATTATATGCAATCGGAACACCATCATCAACGATATTCGCTTCCACTCCGTAAATCACCTTAATTCCGTTCTTTTTAGCGGCACTGTATGCTTCCGGAAATGACTGTGCTACGGCATGATCGGTAATGGCAATGGCTTTATGCCCCCATTTTTTTGCCTGGGATACAAGTGAACTGACGGAAGAAACTGCATCCATTTGGCTCATCGGTGTATGCAAATGAAGTTCAACCCGTTTCTCATCAGCCGGAGCAGTATCAAAGCGTTCTTTCCCTTTAATTTCATTAATATCATTCGCAATCATAACTAAATCGCGGACGAATGTATCATTTTGGACATTGCCCCGAACCCGAACCCACATGCCTTTTTTTAATCGATTCAATTTTTCCCCATCATCTTTATTATCCTTTGAGAACATTTTTACAAGAATCGAATTCGTGTAATCGGTGATTTTAAACTCTAATAGTGTTCTTCCACTTCGAAGCTGCTTTGTTTCACAGGCAAAGACATAGCCCTCAATGACGATGCGGCGTTCTTCTTCAGTAATTTCATTTAATGTACGAAAATCTTGCTCTCCTTGAATGGGGTAGCCGATGATCAGCGGGCCATTGTCATCCGCTTCATCTGACCGGTGGTGTTCTGCCCGTTTTTGAATTTCAATGACTGCTTGTTTTGCCCGTTCCTCGTCTTCCTTTTGCCGTTCAAGCAAAAATTGTTGGTACGTCTCTTCCATCGCTTCGGTATGCTCTTCCACGTCCAGTTGTAAAGGTGGAAAACCAACTTGACTGTATACATCCGCAATGGTTCCACAATATTTTTTCTTTAATGTTAAACATTCCGTATTATTTCGGGCTGTGATAATTATTTTATTTCCTTTGACTTTCGGGATTTGCTCATTCAATAGAGAAAGAAGGGCAGGCGACATCCCTTGCAATTGTCCGATACTATATTTCCAATAATCCACTACCAATTGTTCGGTAAAATGATTATTCTTTGTCTCAAGAAGAAAAGAAACATCGGCAATATGACGAAAGGCGGTTCTGATTTTTGCCGAGAAAATATCAAAAACTTGATAAGGCAAGATCGAATCTAGTAAAAAATGAAACTCCCATTTACGTGTTTTTCGTTCAATAATTAGTCTTTTAATTTCTCCATTTTTCAAGTAAGGAAAAAAGCGATCATCTACCATATCCATTTGTTGCAAAAGTAGCTGGAATCGTTCTTTTTTCCCTGCCATCAAATCACTCATAAAAATTCCCCCCGTTACAAATAGGAGTATAACTGTTCTCTTTCATTTATTCTATCATATATTATTTGAAAGGAAACATGTTCTATTTTACCACAAAGGATAATCTCATCCTATCCAGAAAAAAGACCGGTTTTTTGTCCTCTTCCAGCAAAACGTCGATCCGTTAAACAAAAGAATCAGTGGAGAATATAATCCCACTGATTGAAATGTGATTTTATAAGGTGAGACTTCCATCATTGGTAACACTGATGGTTAGTGAATCAATCGGACCTTTAAGGGCAGTTCTTCCCTCTCTTATCTTCTTGGTAAACCTCGGAATCTTGAAGTGAGAATCTTACTCCCCCTTAAGATGGGATAAAAGTTTGTCCAGCTCTTCCTGCAATTGATCCACTGGGATTTCCAATGTTTCCCCGGTCTTCCTTATTTTCAATTCCACAATTCCTTCATTAATTTTTTTACCGACAACAATTCGGACCGGAATACCAAATAAATCACTATCGGCAAATTTTACACCAGCGCGTTCATGACGATCATCTAATAAGACTTCGTATCTTTGTTTTTTTAATGTTTCGTAAATCATATTTCCTTGTTTCCACTGAGTTTCATCTTTCGTATTGACAATGATTATATGGACATGATAAGGTGCAATGGACATTGGCCAAACAAGTCCTTTCTTATCAGCCATTTGTTCAGAGACAGCCGTAATTAATCGGGAAATTCCAATACCATAACAGCCCATGATCATAGTTTGTGAGCGGCCGTTTTCATCTAAAAATACAGCATTCATTGCTTCACTATAACGGGTACCAAGCTTAAAGACATGACCGACTTCAATCCCTTTTGCAAAAACAATTTTTCCTTTCCCATCCGGTGAAGGGTCTCCCTCTTTGATAAAACGTAGATCCGCATATTGTTCCACGGTAAAGTCACGGTCAGGATTGACATTCACGTAATGTTGCTCTGCCTCATTTGCCCCGCAAACACCATTGACCACATATTTCACAGCATGATCGGCAATTATTTTTACATGATTTACACCAACCGGACCAATATTGCCAATTTTACAACCGAACACTTCTTCTGTTTGTTCCGGGCTGGCAAGTTCAACAATCGAAGCGTTGAGCAAGTTTTTCACTTTTACATCATTGACTTCATGATCGCCGCGAACGAGAACGAGAACATTTTCTCCATCAACATTAAATAAGAGCGATTTAATCGTATCTTCAGGTGAAATTTGCAGAAAGTTCACCACTTCTTCAATTGTTTTATATTCGCCGGTATTTACTTTTTTGAGATCTTTTAGCGTCTCATCCCTTTTTTTGTATTGCGTAACAACCTCTGCCATTTCAATATTCGCTGCATAATCTGATGCATCGGAATAGGCAATCGTATCCTCGCCAATTTCCGATAGCACCATAAATTCATGGGTATCCTTACCGCCGATTGAGCCGGAGTCAGCAATAACCGCTCGGAAATTGAGCCCTAATCGTGTAAAAATATTCGTATATGCTTGAACCATTTTTTCATACGTTTCATCAAGACTTTCTTTGCTTGTATGAAAGGAATAGGCATCTTTCATGACAAATTCACGACCCCGTAATAAACCGTAGCGGGGACGTTTTTCATCCCGAAATTTAGTCTGAATTTGAAATAAAGTTAATGGTAAACGTTTATAGGATTTTATTTCATCACGAATCAGACTTGTTATCACCTCTTCATGGGTCGGTCCAAGTGCAAACGGACGATCATGACGATCATTCATCCTCATTAAATCCGGTCCATAGGAAAACCATCTGCCGGATTCTTGCCATAACTCAGCCGGTTGAAGAGCAGGCATTAACAATTCCACAGCACCAATTTGTTCCATTTCTTCACGTACAATGTTTTCTATTTTTTGTAAGACTTTTTTTCCTAACGGTAAATACGAGTATATACCACTGGCTACTTGACGAATAAATCCCGCCCGTAACAATAATTGATGACTTTTTATTTCAGCATCGGCCGGCAGTTCTCTTAAAGTTGGTATAAATGTGTTACTTTGCTTCATCTCTTGCACCCCAATAATCAAATTTCTTTTTTATATTAAAGGAAAAATCTTCGTATATCATTCCATGTAACAACAATCATCAATAACATTAATAAAGCAAAACCGATAAAGTGCACGAAACCTTCTTTGTTTTTATCGATCGGTTTCCCACGTAATGCTTCAATTCCAAAAAACAATAATCTTCCTCCGTCAAGTGCCGGTATTGGTAATAAGTTCATGATACCGAGGTTAATGCTTAATAGCGCACCCCATCGGAATAAATTAAATATACCGGATTGGGCGACAGCTTCAGTCGAGGCATAAATCCCGACCGGTCCCGAGAAAGCATCAATGGTAAAACCGCCCGTTACTAAATCGCCAAGAATGACAAAAATTTGTTTCGTCCAAAACCAAGTTTCCGTAAAACCGTAGACAAAGGCTTGACCAAAAGATTTATTCATCGGCTGATAAACACCAATTTTCCCTTCCCCCTCTATATTTTGCGGGGTTACTTGGATGTCCATCTGTTTGTCATCTCTCTCGATGTGGAAAGTGAGCGGATCCCCTGGATTCTCCTGAATAATTTCAACAATATCTAGCCAAGTTGAAACTTCCGCATCATCAATAGAATGGACAATATCTCCTTGTTTCAGGCCGGCTTTCATTGCAGAACCATCCTTAGTAATTTCCCCCAACATTGGCTCATTTGATGGCACACCTTGAATGAAACCAAGTAAAATAAACACGACGATTGCTAAAATAAAATTAAACAACGGACCGGCAAAAATGGTTAATGTCCTGGCCAATAACGATTTAGAAGAAAATTGACGGTCTATTGGAGCGATTTGTGATTCGATGCCGTTTTCCACTAAGACCGCTTTTTCATCAATTTTATAGGATTTAATCGTTTCTTCTTCCTCTTCTTCATAACCGGTAATAAATAAATCTTTTTCGATATCAGCTTGTTCAATTTCAATAATTCGAGCATCCGGATATTTTTCTTTCCGATTGATAATAATTTTTTTTACAATCTCATTTTTATCTAAAATTAAACCAACCCGCAAACCCGGTTTCAATTCAATAAGTTCCGGATCTTCCCCTGCCATTCGGACATATCCGCCTAAGGGCAGTAACCGGATCGTATAGGTTGTTTCATTCTTATTGAAAGCCAATATTTTTGGTCCAAAACCGATCGCAAACTCACGACACAAAATTCCCGAACGCTTTGCAAATATAAAATGACCTAGCTCATGAAAAAACACTAAAGCGCCAAACAATAAAATAAAAGCTAGCACGGTCGAAAGTGTACTCACTTATCATACCACCTTTGTTATAGAAAAATTTTTTATGTACGTGTTCAAAAAGAAAGAATCGCAATCAGTGAGAAAACACTATCCTTAAAGCGGTTGAAAAAAGAAAACTATTTCCGGGACTTTTTGAACAACGCCTTTAATGAAAACGACTGACCAGATGTTTCGTAACGATCTCCCTTGTTTCCTGATCAACGGAAAGAATTGTATCTAAATCGGGATTTGCTGTCGGAACATGATTTTCCAGCGCCCATTCAATTACATCTTCTATTTCAAGAAACTTTATTTTTCCGTTCAGAAAAGCCTGAACACAAACCTCGTTCGCTGCGTTTAATACAACCGGTAAGGTACCGCCCCTCCTGCCTGCTTCATATGCGAAACGAAGACAACGATACCGATTAAAATCCATTTTTTGAAAATGGAGTGTCCCCAATTCGGTCAAATCCAAACGAGCTGCATTAGTCGGTGTTCGTTCCGGATAAGTTAACGCATATTGTATCGGGATGCGCATATCAGGTGTACCCAGTTGGGCAATGATACTGCCATCATGAAACTCAACCATCGAATGTACCGTACTTTCTCGATGGAGAAGTACATCAATTTTATCATAGGGTTGATCGAATAACCAATGAGCTTCAATTACTTCCAGCCCTTTATTCATCATCGTGGCTGAATCGATCGTAATTTTTGCACCCATCGACCAGTTTGGATGATGTAAGGCATCTTCAATGGTCACATCCAATAGTTCTTCTCTTGTTTTGTCCCGAAAACTTCCACCTGATGCAGTAATAATTAATCTTTCAACATTTTTCTGTCGTTCTCCTTGTAAACACTGGAAAATGGCTGAGTGTTCACTATCTACAGGTAAAACAGGAATTTTCCGATCACGTGCCCGCGTCATCACAATATGCCCGGCAGTTACTAATGTTTCCTTATTCGCAAGAGCAATGGTTTTCCCCGCCTCTATCGCATTCAATGTCGGAACTAATCCAACACTGCCCAAAATGGCATTGACGAACACATTTGCATCAGGATGAACAGCCACGTCAATTAAGCCTTCATCACCAGATAAAATTTTACTGATACCCGCAAATTCCCGTTGTAATATCGCTGCATCCGCTTGATTTTGAACGGAAACAAGTTTGGGGTGGAATTCATTGATAATTTCCCTGGTTAATTCCAAATTTTTACCAACTGCAATGGCAACAAGTTCAAACTGATCTCGATTGGACCGAATAATATCTATGGTTTGTGTTCCGATTGATCCTGTTGCACCTAATAAACTAATTCCTTTCAAACAAATTCACCTCGAAATCATACCTTTTATAAAAAAATACGTAAGCGGTCGCCCCTACTCTCACCTATCTTCCTCACTTGTGCATATCGTGTCGGGCTTACAAGACATACCCGTATGGTCGGGATTATAAGAAAAATGACCCTACATTATAACATTCGCAACAAAATAAGGAGTGGCATAACAAACAACCAGCTATCAACCCTGTCGAGCATACCGCCGTGACCCGGTAATATTGTTCCAGAGTCCTTAACATGATAGTACCGTTTTAAAGCGGATTCCACCAAGTCACCACATTGACCGAAAATAGATAATATTACTGTAACAATCATCAGTTCAAACAATTGGAATTCCAGGTTAATATCCGTAAAGAAGTAAAAAAGAAGCGCAACGATGATCGCAGTAATGATCCCGCCAATTGATCCTTCTACCGTTTTGTTCGGGCTAATGTGTGGGGCTAATTTTCTTTTTCCTAATGCCCGACCGACAAAATAGGCTCCCGAGTCGGTGGCCCATATTAAAAACAATGCAAAGAAAATAAACAAAACCCCAACAGCTCTCGTTTCTATTATATAATAGAATCCGATTCCTATATATAAAACGGATAACAGACAATAACCAATATGTTCAAATGAAAACGTATTTTTACTAATGAATGAATAACATAAAAAGATAAGTACTCCCAAAAAGAAAAGAGCGGTTTTTCCTTCCAAACCTATTTGCTGAACAAAATTCAAATAATTAATTGGTAAAAGAAATATCCATAAAAGGAACAGCGACAAAATACCAGGAACTGTCATCAAGCTGATTTTTTTCATGCGAAGAATTTCAAATAAACATATTGAAGCCATAATATATATTAATATAACAAACGGAATACCGCCAATAAATACAATTGGTAAAAAGATTAGTGCTGCGATGATAGCTGTGATAATTCTTTGAGTCATTTATAAACCTCACCTTTATATTCCGCCAAAACGACGTGAACGTTTTTGATATTGTTCAATAGCATCTAAAAAATGTCCCTCATCAAAATCCGGCCATAAACAATCTGTGAACCATAATTCCGTATAAGCTGATTGCCATAACATAAAATTACTTAACCGAATTTCTCCGCTTGTCCGAATCAATAAGTCCGGGTCAGCTAAGTCTTTTGTCATTAAATATTGCGAAAAAATATCTTCATTTATATCTCTTTCATTGATATTTCCACATTTAATATCTTTGACAATATTTTTGATTGCCATAATGATTTCGGAACGACTTCCATAATTTAGCGCAAAATTCAACAATAATCCATTGTTGTTTTTTGTTCTTTCTATCGCTTTTTCTACGACCAGTAATGTATGACTCGGAATTTTTTCTTTCTCACCGATCACTTGAACTTTCACATTATTATCGATTAGTTCAGGTAAATAAATATCCAAAAACTCGGCAGGTAATTTCATCAGATAATCCACTTCCGATTTCGGCCTTTTCCAATTTTCCGTAGAGAAAGCAAATAAGGTCAATGTTTGAATACCAATATTATTTGCTAAAATGGCTATTTTTCGTACGACCTTCATCCCTTCATGGTGTCCGGCAATTCTGGGTAAAGCACGACTTTTTGCCCATCTGCCGTTTCCATCCATAATAATTGCTACATGATCGGGTACAGCTTGGCTTTTCACCAATTCCATCCGTTCCTTTATACTTTCCGGTATGGAACTTTGTTTATTAAAAAGTTTTTTATAAAACATATTTCATCCTCCAATTTTCGTCAGCAGAAGAATTCAAACTTGCGTGCGATTTTCCTTTTATGGTTATACGTTTTTAGTATATATAAATTTTCTAAAGGTCCTATTTACGTTGATTATTCCTGATTATGCTCATATGTATTTTATAACTTCTTATATCATACCAAAACAAAAGAAAAATCGCTCACAAATTTTATCATTAATCATTCAAGTTAACATTCTAAAAACGAAAATTTACGCTCAAAATGCAATATTTTGTTGTTCGAATCTCGGCCTATTCAATCCATACAAGAATTCCTCTAAAACTTTATTAGCGCTCAATAGTGCCTGACTCTATCATTAAAAAATGAAAGGAACAAAACTTGTCCGATCTTGGAAAAGTTGATTTGTTTTTATGCTTAATTAATTATAAAGGAAAAGAGATAAAGAAAAAACCCCGAAAGCAGGGGTTTTTTGAAAATTAAATATTAAATGAAAGGAAGCTTATACTTCTAAAATTTCTTTTTCTTTCTCTTTCGTAATCTGATCAATTTTGGCGATAAATTCATCCGTTAATTTTTGCACATCATCGGTATAACCTCTCAGGTCATCTTCCGTCAATTCACCATTTTTTTCTAACTTTTTCAAATCATCATTTGCATCACGACGAATATTACGAATAGCAACTTTCGCTTCCTCCGACTCCTTTTTCACCAGTTTCACCAGTTCTTTCCGACGTTCTTCTGTCAGAGGAGGGATTGCAATCCGAATAACGGATCCGTCACTCGTTGGATTCAAACCTAAGTCTGATTTCATAATTGCTTTTTCAACATCACTGACAATCGATTTGTCATAAGGTTGAATCATAAGCAATCTCGCTTCCGGTGTGGAGATGGATGCCAATTGATTGATTGGCGTTGGAACTCCGTAATATTCAACGGCGATCTTATCCAACAATGAGGCACTTGCTCGCCCGGCACGAATTGAAGCGAGTTCCCGGGTATAAGCTTGTACGGCTTTTGTCATACGTTCTTTAGCATCGGCCATTACTTGTTTTGCCACGTTTATTTCCCCCTTACTATCGTTCCAATATTTTCACCAAGGACAACTTTCCTAATATTACCTTCTTCCATAATTGAGAATACAATAAGTGGAATATCATTGTCCATACATAGGGATGAGGCTGTCGAATCCATAACTTGTAATCCGTTCTTAATGACGTCTAAATAAGAAAGCTGTGCATATTTTTTTGCACTTTTATCCTTTAAAGGATCAGCAGAATACACACCATCCACATTATTTTTAGCCATTAAAATAACTTCTGCTTCAATTTCAGCTGCCCGTAAAGCGGCCGCTGTGTCGGTTGAAAAATATGGATTTCCGGTGCCGCCAGCAAAAATAACTACCCGTTTTTTTTCGAGATGACGAATCGCTCTGCGACGAATATATGGTTCAGCTACTTGCCGCATCTCGATTGATGTTTGTACCCGCGTTTCAATACCGAGTTGTTCCAGACTGTCTTGTAATGCCAAGGAATTCATGACTGTTGCAAGCATTCCCATATAATCTGCGGTTGCACGATCCATACCCATTTCACTGCCAATTTTTCCGCGCCAAATATTACCGCCCCCGACAACAACTGCTACTTCTACACCCATTTGGGCAACTTCTTTTACTTGAGTAGCAATTGATTTAATTACTTTTGGGTTGATTCCGAAACCTGTGTCACCGGCTAATGCCTCACCACTTAACTTTAGGACGATACGCTTATATTTTGGATTTTCCATAAAAAACCCCCGATATGTATAATTTCTTGTCTGTAAAAAGGTTGACTTGTGTAGAAGAATAAGCATTGAAAGCCTCTCACAGGTCAACCTTATGACATGATTATTTTTTCACTTGATTCATAACTTCTTCTGCAAAGTTTTCTTGGCGTTTTTCTAATCCTTCACCGACTTCGTAACGAATAAATTCTCTTATTGTGGCATTTTTGGATTTTACATATTGACTAACTTTTTCATCCGGATTTTTTACAAACGGTTGCTCTAACAGGCAAATTTCTTCATAAAATTTATTTAGACGGCCAATGACCATTTTTTCAACGATGTTTTCCGGTTTCCCTTCATTTAATGCTTGTTGTTTCAGTACTTCTTTTTCGCGTTCAACTTCATCTGTAGGTACTTGTTCACGGCTGACATATTTTGGATTTAACGCTGCTGCGTGCATTGCCACATCTTTCGCTACTGCTTCATCTGTCGTTCCTTCTAGTACGGTAAGCACAGAAATGCGGCCGCCTAAATGTTGGTAAGCGCCAAATGCATCTTCTGCACCTTTTGTAAGAACGGCAAAACGACGTAAAGTAATTTTTTCACCGATTTTTGCAATGGCGGAATTGATATGTTCATTTAAAGTTGCACCGTTTTCCATCTTTTGTTCAAGTGCTTCTTCGACGGTTTGCGGTTTTTTGGCTAATAAATGTGCAGCAATTTCTTTTACTAGCGTTAAGAATTGTTCGTTTTTAGCAACAAAATCCGTTTCCGCATTTACTTCTAAAATAACGGCATTATTACCCTCAGTCAAAATGTAAGTAATCCCTTCAGCAGCAATGCGGTCGGCTTTTTTCGCAGCTTTTGCAATTCCTTTTTCACGAAGAAGATCAATGGCTTTTTCCATATCACCATCCGTTTCAGTCAAAGCTTTTTTGCAATCCATCATTCCTGCACCAGTTTTTTCACGTAACTCTTTTACCATCTGTGCTGTAATAGCCATGTACCTTTCCTCCTAAATATCTTCATTTGTTATGTACAATAATAGTATTCATCAGATTTATTATTTTCTATGATTGTTTCGAAAAAAAGGTGATAAGGGCTTTCCCTCTTATCACCTTCATCCCTTTACTCAGCAGCAGGTTCAACTTCTACAACTGCTTCTTCTTCACCTTGTCTTGCTTCCATAATTGCATCAGCCATTTTACCGGTTAATAATTTCACGGCACGAATCGCATCATCGTTTGCCGGAATCACATAATCAATTTCATCCGGATCGCAGTTTGTATCAACAATACCGACAATCGGAATGTTTAATTTACGTGCTTCTTGAACTGCAATGCGTTCTTTGCGTGGATCAATGACAAATAATGCATCAGGCAATTCTTTCATATCTTTAATTCCACCAAGGAACTTTTCCAATTTTTCTTGTTCTTTTTTCAATTGGCCTACTTCTTTTTTCGGCAGTACGTCAAAAGTACCGTCTTCAGCCATTCTTTCAAGATCTTTCAAACGTTGAATTCGTTTTTGGATCGTTTCAAAGTTCGTTAATGTACCACCTAACCAGCGATGGTTGACATAGTACATTCCAACACGTTCGGCTTCTTCTTTTACCGATTCTTGGGCTTGTTTCTTTGTCCCGACAAACAAAATTTTCCCGCCGTCAGCCGCAACTTCTTTAATAAAGTTGTATGCTTCTTCAACTTTTTTCACCGTTTTTTGCAGGTCAATGATATAAATACCGTTTCGCTCTTGGAAAATATATTTTTTCATTTTCGGGTTCCAACGGCGCGTTTGGTGTCCAAAATGTACACCGGCTTCAAGCAATTGCTTCATTGAAAGTACTGACATAAAAATTTTCCTCCTAAATGGTTTTCTTTTCCTCCGTTCACTTCTTCTTTAAACAGGACTGTCATGTCATTAGACTTTGACAAACAGCACCTCTGCTTAAATCCATGAACGTGTGTATTCACACCAGTAAATAATATAACATAACCGTTAATGACAATCAAGTTATTATAAAAAAAGGACTCGACTTTGGAATCCTTTCATTTCTTTATTGCTTTTTAATTAAAAAAATCCGGAGAAAACTTAATTAACAGTTCAATTTCTGTTTTTCCTTTATGTAAAGTTTTGGCTATTTCATCAATCGAATATCCGGCATTCAATAGTTGTTTTATTTTGTGCAGGTCTGAATCAGCTGCTGATTGCGCCTCGAATGGATCTTCCTTGCGAACATTTGTTTCCTTTTCGGGTATATCCGTTGTTTGCTTTACCGCTTTTTGATATTCTTTGATTCCTGCAAATAGTGGCGGTGACACAGGATGAACTTGATAATCCGTTCCATATTCAACTGTATCTTTATCGTTTCGTTCGATATTTAAATTTACAGGCTCAATCGTTTCATTCTTTTTATCAGAGGATTGCAGCTGTTTTATTTTGTTAATAAATGCCTCGTTCTCTTCTTTCATTTCAATTATAAATGCAGAAACACTTGCTTCCAACTCATCATTTAATTGTTTATATCTCTTTTCAATATGAAAAAGCCGGTTTTGACGGATATATAATATGATTACAGCGAATAATGCTAACAATGATATGATGAGTGTAAGAACAATTAAGTAGACCATTTCTTACTCCTTACCCAAGATAATCGATATGATGTCCTTTAAAAGGGTGTTGAACTTGTTCTTCAGAATGATGATCAATCTCTTTTAATTGTGTAGGTGGAAGGTCATGATCCCGACCGGACGTATCGTCTTTCCACTCTGTTAAATATGCTTCTTCATTTTCAGAAACCGTTTTTCGCTTTTTATCAGCTTCTTTTTGAACTGCTACATGTGCCTGCAAATTCATGAGCAGTGCCCGATTATTCCATTCACTTTGCGATTTTCCCGCATCTTGAGTCCTCGGTAAGGCAATTTGCATTTCAACAGCTTTCAAACTCATAGAAACCGCCTGCCTTTATTTGCATCGTTTATATTACGTATTTAAGTATGCTTTTAACTTTTGAATGGATTTCGTATGAATTTGTGAGATTCTTGATGTAGAAAGTTCTAAAATTTGACCGATTTCAGTAAATGTTAATTCTTCTTTATAAAATAAGTTTAACACAAGTTGCTCATTCTGTGATAATTTTTCGATAGCCTTCTTTAACTCATTAATTTTTTCTGCAAATAATAAGCTTTCTTCAGGTGTCTTCACTTTTTCGTCACGAATAACAAAGGATTGGGACTCTTTCTCGTCGCCCTTTTGATTCGTATGGTCATCGATAGAGAGGATGTTTGAAAAAAAATTGTCACCTAATAACGAATGCACTTCTTCTACTGACAATTCCGTCTCTTTGGCAATTTCTTCAGGAGTAACATTGCGTAAATATTTTTGTTCCAATCTGGCAATGGTTGTTTCCAACTTTTTCATTTTTTCCCGTGTTTTTCGCGGTAACCAATCTTCTTTTCTTAGTCCATCCAAAATAGCGCCACGAATCCGAAATGTTGCATACGTCTCAAATTTTAATTCCCGGCTGGGGTCATACTTTTGCATTGCTTCAAACAAACCGGAAAATCCTAAACTTAATAATTCATCCTTTATGACTGATTTGGGAACATTTTTATATATTTTTTCCACGATTAGGTGAACCAGTGGTGTATATTTTTCAATAAGTTGATTTCCTATTTTCTCATCGTGATGCTTCAACCATTGATAAAACAGAGAATCTTCTGCCATATTCCCTTCTGTTTGGTCGTTTTGATCAGAATTAACTGTATAAGGCAAAATGACCCCCTCCTTTAATACATTCGCTGCGAAATCGATTGTTTTAGCCTTCATAAATTGAAAGGAAACATGATAATAAATGATCATATTTCTTTACTCGATTGATTTACCGTTCTGACCATTAATTTCCCTGATTCGGGGGAAAATTCAATCGTTCTTCCACTGGAGCCGCCTACATCTTCGGCAACAAGTGGAATAGAAAACCTCTTCAGTTCTTGTTTTACTGCATCGACATTTCTTGGACCGATCCGCATGATGTCAGTTTTTGTCATAAATTTAAACATTTCTGCACCACCGGCAATTTTTGCTTTCAATTGCTTTTTATTTACCCCTTCTTTTTCCAACAGCTGAATAAGACATTCGACGGCAGTATCCGCATATTTGGCTTTATGAATGGTTTCCCCTCTGGCCAAAGAAGAATCAGGAAGCATAATATGGGCCAATCCGGCAATTTTTTTCTGCAAGTCATATAAAACAACACCGACACAAGAACCAAGACCAGATGTTCGAATTGTATTTGGCGCAGTAACAATTTTCATATCGGCGATTCCGACTTTTATAACGATGGATTCTTGTATCATTCCATGTCAACCCCAAGTTTCGTAAAAAGTTTTACAAATGAATCGGGATCAGGTAGTAAGAAAAAATGGCCTTTATAAAGGTCAGATTCATTCATTGTGTCCGGGTCTTTTATTTCAGTATCGATGACAATTGCAAAATCACTTACCTGGGATATTTCAATCAGTCCATAGCTGATAATGGCGCCAAACATATCAATTCCTACTGCAGGAACCGATGGAACGATATGCATTTGCAAAAAATCGGAAAGAGCAGATAAATAAGAACCGGCCAAGATGTTCCCCATTTCCTGAAATGCGGATAAAGCGAGTTCAGGAACGGACGGCTCATCAAAAGAAAAATCCGACATTCCCGTCAACTGCTGAATAAATATCGTCGCTTGTTTAATCGGCAATAAAAAGAACATATTTCCTGTTAAGTCCCCATCAATTTGTAGAAATACGGCTGCCACAACCATATCCGCTCCGCCAACCAGTTCCATCATTTCTTCAAATGATACAACCTGAACACTGGGTACATTCATTTCGATTTTTTTATTTAGTAAGCCGGAAAGAGCGGTGGCAGCATTTCCGGCTCCAATATTACCGATTTCTTTCAAAATATCTAATTGAAAGGAATTTAAGGAATTATTATTCAACACGCATCACTCAATCCTCTTGAAAATTTAATATTTTTTCCAGTTTTAACAAGATGAGCAGTCGATCCTGAATTTTTACAACACCGGCGATATAATTTTGCCTTTCCGTGCCGATTACGTCAGGTTGAGATTCAATGGTATCCATATCAATATTCATCACATCATTTGCTTCATCGACAATAAGACCGACCTCTTTATCTGCCATGGAAACAATGATGATTCTCGTATTTTGATTATATTCAGCCGCCTCTACTTGAAAACGGGTTCGCAAATCAATAATGGGAATAATCACCCCACGCAAATTAATGACCCCTTTAATATAATTTGGTACATGAGGGACTCTGGTAAAATGTTGCATTTTTTCAATTGATACAACATGTTGAACATCTAAAGCATACTCTTTTTGATTTAAGGAAAAAACGACAACTTTTTGTTCCTTCGCTTCTGTTTGAACAGGCATGACATCCTCTTCCTTTCCAATTAGATCAACTGCTGGAGTTAACGAAAAAGAAACATTTTGACAGTCAAGAATTCAATGATAAAGAATTATTTAATTAAAGCATTGCAGTCAATAATCAATGCGACTTGTCCATCGCCTAAAATGGTTGCACCGGAGATGGCAAAGACATTTGTTAAGTAGTTTCCCAACGATTTTAATACGATTTCCTCTTGTCCAATAAAGGAATCAACAACCAAACCCGCCAACTTGTCCCCTTTTCGAATGATCACAGTTGAAATATAATCATTTCCTTCGATAACTTTAGGAACTTGAAAAATTTCTTGTAAAGATAGTATCGGTACTACCTTCCCTCGGAAATCAATAACCGGTTGCTCATGGGCATAGTAAATTTCCGACTTTTTGAAAATGGCCGTTTCAATAATCGATGTCAACGGAATCGCATATTTTTCTTTTTGAACTTCTACCAACATAACGGAAATGATCGATAATGTCAGCGGTAATTGAATTAAAAAGGTTGTCCCGACATTTTCCTCCGAATGGACAGATATCGTGCCGCCTAATGATTCAATTGTGTTTTTTACGACATCGAGACCAACTCCGCGACCGGAAATATCAGAAATTTTATCGGCTGTAGAAAAACCGGATGTTAAAATCAAATTAAAAATTTCTTTGTCGGTCAATTGATTCATTTGTTCTTCCGTAATAATTCCCTTTTCAACCGCTTTTCGTGCCACTTTTTCGCGATTAATTCCTGCACCGTCATCGGTAATTTCGATGAAGACATGGTTACCGCTATGATATGCCTTCAATTGGATAGTACCCTCTTCCGGTTTTCCTTTTCGTAACCGTTCTTCAGGCATTTCAATCCCATGATCGACTGAATTTCTTAGTAAATGGACTAAAGGATCACCAATTTCATCAATAACGGTACGGTCTAATTCAGTCTCTTGTCCGATAATTTGTAAATGAATCTTTTTCCCTAATTCCCGGGACAGGCTGCGAACCATTTTCGGAAAGCGATTAAAAACAGCTTCTACAGGCACCATTCGCATTGTTAATACAACTGATTGAAGATCATTTGTCACACGCGACATCTTTTCAACAGTTTCACTTAATTCTTGATGATTCAGTTCTTTCGCAATCTGGTCAAGCCTTCCACGATCAATTACTAATTCCTCAAAAAGATTCATAAGCGCATCCAACCGCTCAATATTTACACGTATTGTCTTATTTGATAAAGTAATTTTCTTATCGGTTGTATCCCTAGCAGAAGAAGCCTCTTTTTTCTTTTGTTCTACGACATGTTGAGAAACATTTTTTTCAATGTTTTCATCCGGACTGTCTTCATTGTTCATTTTCTTTAAATCAGAAATTTCCAGTGGTACGACAGTTACTTTTTCAATTTCTGATACTTTCATGATTTTTTTCTCTATATCTTCCATTGAATCATGGGTAACAATTGTAACAACAAACTCATTTTCAAATTGCTCTTCTTCTAACTGTTCAACGTTCGGAACGGATTTAATAATGTCCCCGATTTTTTCCAGAACATCAAAAACCATGAAAACTCTCGCAGCTTTCAATAAACAGTCGGGACGGATAAATACGGAAACTTCATAAACCTTGTAACCTTGCTCTTTCGCCTGTTCCAATACCGTTATTTCAAATTGATCATAATTCAAATTGGTTTTTGAAATATTTGTATCACCGATTTCAGCAGGTTGAGGTGTGTCCGTTTGGTTTACTATCTTTCCGGATTCAATCATCTTTAATTTATTGATTGCATCCGACACATCTTCTTTGCCTTCACCGCCAGTAGCAATTGAGTTTACCATATTTTCCAGATGATCGATTGCCATAAAGATAATATCCAATAAGTCTGAGGAAAATTTATATTTGCCATTTCTGACCCCATCAAGGACATTTTCCATTTGATGTGTCAAATTTGCCATATCTTCAAAGCCCATTGTTGCTGACATCCCTTTCAACGTATGGGCAGAACGGAAAATTTCATTAACAAGTTCCAAATTATCCGGATCATTTTCTAGCTTCAGAAGGTTCTCATTACAACTTTGAATATGCTCCCTGCTTTCTTCGATAAAAACTTCTAAATATTGGCTCATTTCCATAACACTCATCCCTCATTAACAATTTTTGTAATTTGGTCTGCAATTTTATCCAAATCAATAACATAATCAATATACCCGGAGTTTATCGCAGATTTTGGCATTCCAAATATGATTGCAGTCTTTTCGGATTCGGCAATGGCATAAATGTTCTTTGATTGCTTTAATTGTTTTAATCCTTCTGTTCCGTCCGAACCCATTCCCGTCATGATAACAGCTACTTTCTGATAATCTCGAAGTTGACTGGCTGATGAAAACAATTTATCGACACTTGGGCGGTGTCCCTTAAGCGGTGGTTCCGTGCTAAGTTCCGTGACAAGCGTTTTCCCTACTTTTCTGACGACTAGATGCAGTCCCCCGGGGGCGATATAAGCAACACCATTTTGTAAAATTTCACCGTTTTCCGCTTCCTTGACATGAATCTCACTGATCGCATCCAATCGTTCAGCCAAGGACTTTGTAAACCCTTTAGGCATGTGTTGGACAACAAGAATCGGAGCTTGTAAATTTCTGGGTAAACAGGTTAATACTTTTTCAAGTGCCTTTGGCCCACCGGTTGATGTACCAATTAAAACAAGTTTTTTTCCCTGCCGATACGAATTTGTTTTAAGTACAGAACATTGTTTCCAATTATCATCAATGGTCGTTAGTGGTTTTGGTTCAATTGGGTCTGCCTGGATTAGCTGTTTTAAATTCACACGCTTTGTTTCTAAAATTCTATTAATCAATTCATCTTTCACTTTATATAAATCAAGAGAGATGGATCCGCTTGGTTTTGCAATAAAGTCAAAGGCACCATATTGCATGGCCAGTATCGTATTTTTTGCTCCTTCTGTCGTTGTACTTGAAACCATAATAACCGGCAAAGGGGATTCATCCATGATGTTTTTTAATGCGTCAATCCCGTCCATTACAGGCATCTCAACATCTAGTGTAACAACATCGGGTTTCAATCTTTTTATTTTATCCAATGCGTCTAATCCGTTTCTTGCTGTTCCAACAACTTGGATTCTCATATCATTCGACAATAAATCTTTAATAAGCGCACGCATAAATGCAGAATCATCAACAACCAAAACTTTGATTGGATTCATCATAAAATAACCTACTTTCTTAATAAGAAATGTTTTAACCTTTCAATAAAATGATCCTCTTTCTGCGTTTGCTCCAAACTATCATTTTTCATCAAATAGTTTTTCGTTACTATCCTCATTTGCTTGGCCGCATTTGAATTCGGTTTGAACAAAAGAAAAGGAATCTGATTCTTTACAGCCGAAATAATGGTAGAATCCTCAGGTAAGAATCCAAGAATTTCACAATCCTTTTGGAGAAATGAATTCATGACTGCTTGCAAGCGTTTCATAACTGTGTTGTTTTCTTTCTCGTTTTTCATTCGATTTCCCAGCAGGTAAAATTTTGCTTCCGGTACTTGTAAATGAATAATTTTCATTGCGGAATAAGCATCTAAAATCGATGTAGGTTCCGGTGTAACGACAACGATAAGCGTTTCGATGCCGGAGAGCAGCCGGACAAGTTCATCATTCATCCCCGCGCCAATATCAAAAATCAAGTAATCATAATCATATAAAACATGTTTCAATTCCTGAAGCAGGTGTTCAACCCGATCCTTTTCAAGTTTGATCGCACGGTTTAGACCCGTGCCACCGGCAATATAATGGATATCATAGTTTTTTTGAATAATATCATCTAATGAATATTCTTCTGTCAGAAAATGAGCAATGGTTTTTTCTGCCGTTTTGCCCAAGAGAAGATCAATATTTCCCATACCTACATCTAAATCAAATAATAGCACTTTTTTCCTATGTTTTGATAGAGAAATTGAAAAGTTTAATGCAAAATTCGACTTTCCGACCCCTCCTTTACCGCTGATGACGGCAATGGTTTTTGCACGTTCACCATCTAACTGTCGCTTTATCCGAGCACGCAATTTTTCTGCTTGATCAGTCATTGTTTGTCTCTCCAACAATTTGATTAATGATAGTGTCATGCGTAGCAACAATGATATCGTCCGGGACATCTTGACCCGTTGTGATATAGGCAATGGGTGTATGATATTTATAAGAAAGATTAAGCAATGAACCGCAGCGACTTGTTTCATCCAGCTTTGTAAAAATAAATTTATCAATCGGTAAGTTGGAAAATTGCTGATAGATCGTTTCTAAATCTTCCTCTTTCGCAGTTAAGGAAAAGACTAAATATGTCTCCATTTCTGTATGAAAATCAATGGTCTTTTTTAGATCTTCAATATGCTTTTTATTACGGAAATTTCTCCCCGCTGTATCTATGAAAACATGATCAAAAGCGGTAAATTTTTCAACTGCTTGTTTAAAATCATTTAAGTTGTAGCAAACTTCAATCGGGACATTCAAAATTTTCGCATAGGTTTTTAATTGTTCTACTGCAGCAATTCGGTAAGTGTCTGTTGTGATAAAGGCTACTTTTTTCTTTTGCTCAATCGCTTTTATTGAAGCTATTTTCGCTAAAGTTGTTGTTTTCCCTACACCTGTAGGACCAATTAAGGCAATATACTTTTTTTGAGGCGCCTCTCCAAATTCCAGCGGCTTTATATACTCCATCAGTGACTGAACAATAAAATCATATGCGGTATTTTCATCCACCTGTTCCTTTTTACTGTAATAATGCCCATATATATCTTCCGTTAATTGTTGTAAAATCGTCTCACTGATGTTTTGGTTGAACAATTTTCGGTAAATTTCCCTGTACGGAGACGGGATATGTTCAATCGATAGATGCCCCCGACTTGATACTTGCTTAATCAATTGTTTTAAGTCGCGGATTTCCTTTAAAATCATTTCTTTGTTTTCCCCTGTTTTATTTTGGACAGGTTGCGGTGGTTGCAGATCTTTTCGCTTCATTTCAGTGTTCATTTCCATCCGGGGAAAATCGATTTTCTCTTTTTGAGATGGTTGGACCATATCATTATCCAGTGCAGCAATGACTTCGATATTTTTTTTGCGAAATAACCCGAAAAAGCCACCTGTATAAATAATTTTTGAATTTAATATTACAGCATCTTTTCCTAGATCTTTACGGATTTTTTTCATTGCTTCCGGCATGTTCGGAGCTATATATTTTTTTACTTTCAACTGATATTCACCACGCCCACACTTTGGATTTCGATATTCGCATCTAATTCATTATAGGATAGAATCGGTACTTGCGGAAAATATCTTTCTGTTAATTCTCGAACGTACATCCGGATAGCCGGTGAACAAAGAATAATCGGCGTTTGATTATACAATTGCATTTGTTCAATTTGTTTTCGAATATTTTCAAGAATAGCTTGCGAAGTTGACGGATCCAAAGCCAAATAATTACCATGTTCTGTTTGTTGGACATGGTCAGCAATCAATTTTTCAACTTGACCACTTAATGTAATCACCTTAAGAGGATTATTTTCTTGAATATATTGGTTTGTTATTTGCTTGGCTAATGCTTGCCGAACGTATTCAGCTAAAATCTCAGGATCTGTTGTCACTTTACTAAAATCAGCCAATGTTTCAAAAATGACCGGTAAATTCCGAATGGACACACGCTCTTTTAACAATTTTGCCAGTACTTTTTGAACATCACCCACAGATAAAGGGTTTGGTGTAACTTCCTCAACAAGAATCGGATAATTTTCTTGCAAATGATCGATTAATTGTTTTGTTTCTTGTCTTCCTAAAAGCTCATGAGCATAGTTTCTTAACACTTCTGTTAAATGTGTACTAATCACAGATGGTGGATCGACAACCGTATATCCGGCCATTTCCGCATTTGTTTTCATGTCTTCTGTAATCCATTTTGCCGGGATACCGAAAGCCGGTTCAACGGTATCGATTCCTGTAATTGACGGATCATCAACTCCGGAACTAATTGCTAAATAGTGTTCCAGATAGATTTCACCTTTTCCGACTTCATTACCTTTAATTTTGATTCGGTATTCATTCGGAGCAAGTTGAATATTATCGCGAATGCGGACAACAGGAATAACAAGACCAAGTTCCAATGCCAATTGTCTTCGAATCATGACGACCCGGTCCAACAGGTCCCCGCCTTGATTCGTGTCAGCAAGCGGGATTAATCCATAACCGAATTCAAACTCTATCGGGTCAATCGTTAATAAATTGACGATGTTTTCCGGTTTCCTCATATCATCTGTTGCAACTTGTTCTTCAGACTCAACTAATTCCATTTTTTCTCGATTTCCTACATTGGACAATCGGTATCCGCCGACAATAAGCATACCGCCAATTGGTAATGTGACAAAATCCTGGATTGGCGTAAATAACCCGAGTATAACAATGGTTCCACCGGCGACATACAACATTTTCGGATAGGCAAATAATTGAGCGATGACATCGGATCCTAAATTCTCTTCAGACGCAGCTCTTGTTACAATGATTGCCGTTGCTGTAGAAATTAATAACGCCGGCAACTGGCTGACAATCCCGTCACCTACAGTCAAAAGTGAATAATGGGATGCAGCCTCTCCAAACGGCATTCCATTTTGAACCATTCCAATAATAATCCCGAAAATAAGATTAATAAAGACAATGATAATCCCGGCAATGGCATCACCTTTGACAAACTTACTTGCTCCATCCATTGCTCCGTAAAAATCCGCCTCACGAGAAACCTTTTCCCTTCGTTTTCGGGCTTCCTGTTCGGAAATCATCCCGGCATTTAAATCAGCATCAATGGCCATTTGTTTACCGGGCATCGCATCTAATGTAAACCGAGCCGCTACTTCTGCCACCCGTTCCGCACCCTTGGTAATGACGAGAAAATTTATAATTACGAGGATGAAAAAAACTACGAGACCAACTAAGACATTTCCGCCGACGACAAAGGTTCCAAATGTTTCAACAACACCCCCGGCATCACCTTGTGAAAGAATTGAACGTGTTGTGGAAACATTTAAACCAAGTCGGAATAAGGTCATTATCAATAAGAGAGAAGGAAAAATAGAAAAATCCAGCGCCTCACGCATGTTCATTGTCACCAAAAGAACAAGCAATGCCAAGGAGATATTTATGATAATTAAAAAGCTCAACATTCCCGGCGGCAATGGAATAATAAGCATAACAACAATAAGTATGACACCAAAAACAACGGATAAATCTTTTAGTTTCATTCCTTACTCCCCTATCTAAATAAGTAAAAAACGATCATTTTCAATTTCGTTATACTTTCTTTTTCAACCGGTATACATAAGCCAATACTTCAGCAACAGCTTTAAAAAATTCTTCCGGTATTGCCTGGCCAATTTCAGTTTGGTGATAAAGACTTCTGGCTAATGGCCGGTTTTCAATCATGACGACCCCATTTTCTTTGGCAACATATTTTATTTTTTGCGCCAAATAGTCCACACCTTTGGCAACAACAAAAGGTGCATCCATTTTATTCTCATCATATTTCAGTGCAACAGCATAGTGGGTAGGATTCGTGATGACGACATCGGCGGTCGGAATTTCCTGCATCATTCGATGAAAGGCAATTTCTCTTTGCCGCTGTCTTCTTTTTGACTTAATTAACGGATCCCCTTCTGTATTCTTAAACTCTTCTTTAATATCTTGTTTTGACATACGGATACTTTTTTCGAAATCATATTTTTGATACATATAATCTAGCAATGCCAAAAATAACAGGCCCCCTGTTGCAAACAAACCCATTTTTACCGTAATGGAACCGACAATTGATAAACTTGCTCCTGCCGATTTAAAAATAAGGCCAAGAATTTCCTTCAAATGTGTCCATAAAAAAGCAAAAGCAATTGCACCGATGACGACTACTTTTAAAATTGATTTCAATAATTCAACCAAAGCCCGTAATGAAAAAATTCTTTTAAATCCTTTGATCGGATCGATTTTTTCCAACTTCATTTTCAAAGGTTCTGTTGTACTAATAAACCCGACTTGAATATAATTGGCCAGTAATGCGGCTATAAATCCCGCCAACATAACCGGTCCCACCAGCATGAAAACTTCCTGAAACAAATCCAGCGTTATTGTTTCAATCGTATTCGTTGTCACTTCTTGAAACACATATTCTTCAAATGTTTGATAAAAAATGCGATTCAAACCTTCCAGCATATTTGAACCTGTAAATAAAAGAACAAAAAAGACTGCCAGTAAAATAATAGCTGTATTGACATCTTGACTTTTCGCGGTCTGACCCTTTTTTCGTACATCTTGACGCTTTTTCGGGGTCGCTTTTTCCGTTTTTTCTTCCGCAAAAAATTGCAAATCCACTTTTAACATTCGATATCTTCCTTTGATGAAAACAAGCAGACCAAACACAAGTGAAAAACTGTGCCCGTTTCCTATTAGTTATTTGCTAGCCGCCAAGCAGTGACATCAAGTCTCGCAATGAATAAAGCAATAGTTCAAATAGACTTTTGACTGAAAAAATCATTGTCCCCATAACAATGAAAAGAATGATAATGCCTGCTAAAATTTTTACAGGAAAGCCAACGACAAAAATATTCATTTGCGGAACAGTTCTCGCTACGATACCTAAAGCGACATCAATCAAGAACAGACTGGCTACAACAGGAACCGACATTTGAAAACCGATGATAAACATCGCTGAGAAAACTTTTCCAATCAATTTGACTGTGTTTTCATCGCCAAAATGTAAAAATGGTTGATCAATCGGGATAAATTGATAACTTTGATATATTCCATCTATTAATAAATGATGACCGTTAACCGATAATAAGAATAGGAATGCAAAAATATATAGATATTGTCCTAAAATCGGACTTTGAGCCCCGGTTTGCGGATCAATCACATTGGCAATGGCAAAACCCATTTGAAAGTCGATAAACCCACCTGCAATTTGGACAGCTGATAAAATAATGTAACCAATAAGTCCCAGTGCAATACCGGCAATTGCTTCCTTTATAACTAAAAGAATATATAGCATATCGAACTCAATCGGATCGGTATCAATTGTAAAGACGATAACATAAGCAAGATAAAGAGCCAGACCAATTTTCACTCGAGCAGGGATGGTTCGATATGAAAAAATCGGTATAACGAGAAAAAATGATAATACTCGGATAAAGACTAATAAAAAAACAGGGATAGAAGTAAGCAACACTTCCATTGAATCAACCTACAAATCTAGTTAAATTTGAAAAGATATTTTCCGCATATTGAACCATGTGACTGACCATCCAAGGTCCAAATACAATCATTCCCAATAATACCGCCAAGATTTTAGGAACAAATGCTAATGTTTGTTCTTGTATTTGCGTGGTCGCTTGGAAAATACTAATAATTAAACCGACAACCAATGCAATAAGGAGAAGCGGCCCCGAAACAATTAAAATTGTATAAATTCCTTGTTCTGCCAATGTAATTACTGATTCACTAGTCAACTATGTTCACCTACTTAAAAAGTTTGCAACAATGATTTAACAACCAAATGCCAACCATCTACCAAAACAAATAATAATATTTTAAAAGGCAGTGAAATCATAACCGGCGGTAACATCATCATCCCCATCGACATAAGGACACTTGCAACCACCATATCAATGACGAGAAATGGAATAAAGATCATAAAACCAATCTGGAATGCAGTTTTTAATTCACTGATGGTAAATGCCGGAACCAATGCCGATAACGGTATGTCCTCAACCGACTCGGGAGGTTCCGCTCCGGTATATTCTAAAAATAACGCAAGATCTTCCTGTCTCGTATATTTACTCATAAATTCTTTAAATGGTACTACCGCTTTACTATAGGCTTCTTCTAAATTGATTTCATTATTAAATAAAGGCTTTAGTGCTTCATCATTTACTTGACTGAACGTCGGAGCCATAATAAAAAATGTCATAAATAAACTTAACCCGATAATCACTTGGTTTGGTGGAGTTTGTTGCGTACCGAGACCCGTTCTGACAAATGATAGTACAATAACAATTCTCGTAAAAGAAGTCAGCATGATTAAAATGCTTGGTGCAATTGTTAGAACCGTTAAGAGAAGTAACAGCTTTACTGATGTTGATACTGTTTCCGGGTCACTATTATTAAATAAAGACATAAACTCATTCATTTATCTTTAAACCCTTTCTCCACATTCTCTTCATATGCTTTCCTTCTCTTTTCGGCGATACCATGCAATTGATTTTCCAATTCTTTTTTAAATGATTGATTTTCCTCGGCATTTTCTTTTTTTGTCTTTAAATGAGCTGTCAATTTTGAAATCATGTCTTGGGGCTTGACCATTTGCTCCATACGGTTATGAAATTGGTCAATAATCATGTTTACTTCTTGTTCATCATTAATCTCCTTTAAAAGCTCTACATTTTCACCGATACCAACCACCAAAATTGAATTCCCCACTTTAATCATTTGAACAGACCGATTCCCGCCTAAATTGGTTCCGCCTAAATTTTTCATTGTTTGTACAGAAGGGGATACATTGTTTTTCTTTTGCAGCCATTTCAACAATCCAAATAACATGCCAATAACAATGACCAACATAAAAATGGTCTTCACGATATCCCATGCCGTTACACCAACTTTTTGCGAAGGAGCTTCAGCTGTTTCATTTTTTGGGGGCAGCGATTTATTCTCGGTCTTTTCTTGATCTGCTCCTTCATCCTGCTGCTGAAAATATTCATAGACACTACCATCGACATTTTTTTCTGCATGAACAGTCATTTCATCCACATTGAAGAGGGATGAAGTCATAATTAAAATGATTAAAAGGGCGCTTTTCATCCGATTCATAATTTTCGAGCTGCCACCTACTTTCAGAAAATGAAACAATGAAATATTCAAATAACCATTATTGGAATCGAGAATAACGGTTTTATTTTCCAATTTAAGATAATGTCTTTTTAATAGCTTCCAAGACACGGTCTGCTTGGAAAGGTTTTACGATGAAATCTTTTGCACCGGCTTGAATGGCATCAATCACCATAGCTTGTTGCCCCATTGCTGAGCACATAATGACTTTTGCATTTGGATCAATTGCGCGAATTTGTTTTAATGCAGCAATTCCATCCACCTCAGGCATCGTAATATCCATTGTCACAAGATCCGGATTAAGTTCTTTAAATTTCTCAACGGCTTGTGCTCCATCGCTAGCTTCACCTACAACTTCATAACCGTTTTTTACCAAAATATCTTTAATCATCATTCTCATAAATGCTGCATCATCAACAATCAGTATTCTCTTAGACATAAGAATCCTCCCCTGATACTATTTCATGTTTTTGATTCTGTCGGATTGGCTAATAATATCAGTGATCCGAACACCAAAATTTTCCTCAATGACTACTACTTCACCTTTGGCAATTAATTTACCGTTAACAAATATATCTACCGGCTCCCCGGCTAATTTATCCAATTCAATTATTGAACCTGATGACAATTCCAGTATCTCTTTCACTACTTTTGTTGTTCTTCCCAATTCAACAGTCACTTGTAAAGGAATATCAAACAACATTTGTAAATTTCTGCTTTCTTCTTCGGTTGTATGAACTGGCGAAAAATCGGAAAACACTGCCGGTTGTACATGTTTTTTCCGCTCGTCCGTTTCCAAATGTCCGGCATGTCCAAATGTTACCGGGTCCCTTTGCAAGTGTGACTCCTCTTGGTAAGAATGCAATGGAGTTTCTCCCCCTGTATTTCCGTACATCGGATTAGGTACCTGCTGAGACATTTCTTCTTTTTGCTCTAAATCCGTAACGTCATCAACCATTACTGTTGCTGATGCTTCTTTGGCTGAAACATGCATTAAATCAGATACCAAGCTTTTTGCAAAAGGAAGCGGTAATAGTTGCATAATAGAAGAATTGATTAAATCCCCAACGATTAAGCGAAAAGAAACTTTAACCATGTAGTCATCCGGTGGTAAACTGTCTGTTCCTTTTCCTTCCGGGATATTTAATAAATCAACAATTGGCGGTGAAATTTCGACCCGTTTATGAAAAATGGTCGACATGCTCGTTGCTGCACTTCCCATCATTTGGTTCATCGCTTCTTGAACGGCACTCAGTTGCAATTCACCAATTTCCGAATCAACATCCCGTCCGGTTCCGCCTAACATTAAGTCTGCGATGACACTGGCATCATATTGATTAATCACCAACAAATTTGAACCAAGGAATCCGGTTGTGTAGTTGACGGCAATGGCAACATAAGGTTTTGGAAATTCTTCAACCAACTGATTTTTCCTTATTACGGAAACATGAGGAGTTGTGATTTCCACCTTTTGATTTAACAAGGTTGAAAGGGCTGTTGCAGAACTCCCGAATGATATATTACCGATCTCCCCTAAGGCATCTTTTTCCACGGGAGATAAAATTTCCTCTTCATCTGACGAATGTGATTGGGTATCTTCTTCTGTATCTTTTGTTCCATTTAATAAAGCATCGATTTCTTCCTGGGAGAGCATTCCATCATTCATCATTCTCATCTCCCTCCTTCAATTCTTCAAGTATTTGGACAGCCAATTTATTATTTAGTTTTCCAGGCTGTGCTAAAAATTTCGGCTTTCCTTCCACCTTTATGATTATCGGTTGGTCTATTTTTCTATTCAATTCAATACAGTCACCTTCCGTTAAATTTAAAAATTCCTCAATCGTTATTTCCGACTGACCTAATTCAGCAATAACCGGTAATTGAGTATGTTTTAAATGTCTTTTTAGGACAAGAAGTTTTTCCGGCTCTGCTTGTTTTTTTTCTGTTTGCATCCAATAAGAAACCGATAATTTTGAGATAATTGGTTCCAACACAATATGAGGAATACAAATATTAATCATCCCGCTCGTTTCTCCAATTACTGTATTTAAAGAAATGACAACAACCGTCTCATTAGGAGAAACCATTTGTAAAAATTGCGGATTTACTTCAAAGCTTTGTAAGACAGGATTAATATGTGTAACAGTACTCCATGCCTCCTGTAATTGTTCAAAAGCATTTTCAAATAAATTCGTCATAATTTTCGTTTCAATATCAGTTAATTGGTCAATTTTATTTATACTTGTTCCCATTCCGCCTAAAATCCGGTCAAGCATGGCATAAGCAATATTTGGATTAATCTCTATCAATAATCTTCCCTCTAGTGGAGGAACTTCATATAAATATAAAACGGTCATTTTCGGAATGGACCGAACAAACTCTTCGTATGGAATTTGATCGGCACTTGCGACTTCAACATGAACATACGTCCGCAGTTTTGCCGAGAAATGAGTGGTTAAAAGTCGGGCTAAATTATCATGAATTCTCGTTAAACTGCGAATTTGTTCTTTTGAAAAACGGAGCGCCCGTTTGAAATCGTAAGTACGAATCTTTTTTTCTTCTTCTTCTTTTTTGATTTCTTCTGCATTTACTTCACCAGTAGATAAAGCAGAAAGTAACGCATCGATTTCACTTTGGGAAAGTATCTCACCGGATGGCAAGTTTGTCACCTCCAGCCATCAGATATTTTTCAATGAAGTTATAAATTTTGCTATAGGATATTAATAGATTCATTGGATGATTGTCGAGGTAATGTAAACTTGGATGATTTTACCTTCCTCCATAAATTCACTCAAACTTTCTTTTAAGTCCTTTTCCAATTTTACTTTCCCTTCCGTCCCTTCCAAATCTTTCGCTTCTAAACCGGATAATTTTTTTATTATCACATTTTCCACTTGAAAGTTTCGCTTTTCTAATTCTTCTTTCGCTTTTTTACCATCCGTTTGAATCGTAAAAGAGATACGAATATAATCACCGTTTAACAAATTTGTTGTAATTTCAGGGATTTCTACTGAATTCTCTACTATTTCATCTGCTGTCGGCTTGCCACCCGCAGCCTCAGTTCCTTTCATAAAAAAATAGTAAAGACCAACAGCAAGAGCAATGATTACAACCGACATAAATATCAGGAGCAGTCTAACTGTTTTTTTCAAGACCGGTTTCCTCCTTCCGTTGATCTATTGTAATCATCCGGATATCCCGATAAAATTGTTTTGTTAAAGAAACGAGCGTCTCGACATCTTCTCTTACAACATACCTTTTTCCATTTGTCAAAAGGACCGTTGTATCAGGAAACGATTCGACCGTTTCAATTAAGAAAGCATTTAAATAAAAGGTATTCCCATTTAACCTTGTTAACTTTATCAAAACAATCACCAAACTTTTCTAAAATAAAATCTGTTTATAGTTATCAAGGAGGGGACCGGAGACCATGATTTTCCCCGGCATTCCTCCCAGATTATATAATCAGCTTCGTTCAATTATTGGTTAACGTTTTAAGTTAACCAGTTCTTGAAGAATTTCATCTGAAGTCGTAATGATCCGGGAATTGGCTTGAAAACCACGTTGGGCAACAATCATTTCTGTAAACTCCTCGGAAAGATCAACGTTAGACATTTCCAGTTTACCGGAAACAACTGTACCGTATGAGCCACCGCCAATTCCAAATTGAGGATCACCGGAATTCGGTGAACTTTGATATAAGTTTCCTCCGGCTTTGTCGAGACCTTCCGCATTGCTGAATCTTGCTAATGCGATATTACTAATTGTATTTACTGTTCCATTTTCATACTGGGCAATAATTTCACCGGTTTGGGAAATGCTGATACTTTGCAGCCCAACGGAGTTACCTCCTTCATCAATTTGTTTTGGGATTGTAATATCTCCTCTTGCATTTGTCTCAGGATTAAACCCTTGTACTCTGAAGCCGTCCGAATTTACTAATAAGCCGGTTTCATCGATATAAAAGTTTCCTGCACGGGTAAAGTAATCTTGTCCGCCATCATTGACGACAAAATAGCCATCTCCATTGGTAATCGCCAAATCTAGTGGACGACTTGTGTTTTGCATACTGCTTTCCGTATGAATCGTATCAATCGAAGCAATTTCGGAACCTAAACCAACTTGTTTTGCGTTAATTCCCCCTCGGGTAGCAGTTCCCCCGGAAGCTGAACCGATTGTTTGATACATTGCATCTTTGAAAGTAATCCGACCTTTTTTGAATCCAAAAGTGTTTACATTCGCAATATTATTTCCGATTACGTCCAATTTGATTTGCATGTTTTTCATACCGGATATTCCTGAGTACATTGATCTAAGCATAAATACATTCTCCCTTCAATTTTCAAATTGCCTGCTTCAGTCAATCAGCAAGGCTCGGCTTTCCTTTTGAAGGTCCGGCCGGTCTATATAATAATGGTTCCATTGATATTAGTGAAAATTTGTGAGTTGGTCTCACTACGGTCCATTGCAGTAATAACCGTTTGATTTTTTGCACTGACAATTAAAGCCGCATGGTCTAAAAGAACTAATGATTCATTGACACCCATTTGTTTCGCCTCGGTTACTTTTTCACTAATTTTCTTCCAATCTTCCGAGCTAATTTCTATATTTCTTTGTTCGATGCGTGTTTTCGCATGTTTGCTAATGGTTAAATTGGTATCATTTTTTATCGCCTCTTGCAAATGGTCGGCAAAATTCGTATTTGTCGTTCTACTTTTGTTTTCTGTATTCAATTTTTGGATACCAATTGGTGGAATAAATGTATTTCTTATTTGCATTTCATCAACCCCTGACTCCAGATTAATTTCCAGAGAATCATTTTTCAAGATCGCCTAAGCAACCATGATTGAAAGAATTTGGTCGATTGTCAATTTCGTTCCTGTTTGATCATTTACTTGATAAAAAATTTGCCTGTCTTTTTGACTTACTGCTTGAACGATGGCATATTGCAGTTCACCTTTTTCTTCCCAAGAAACCTTTTTTCCTATGAGATTGCTTGCATTGGCAAGTTGATTCCCCTTTTCTTGAACCGACACCCCTGAAATATTACTAGGTGCTAATTCTGTACCGTCTTTCAAATACAATTTCACACCATCACCGGTAAATTTGATTGAAGTAATGATTCCTGTCCCGCTTTCGGTAATTGGTTCAGCTTTATCATCGTTACGATAAGTGATTTTGTCCCATTTTACTTCCATTCCAAGTAAAGATTGGTAAGAAAGCATTTGCTGTTCCTTTTGAACGGAAATTAACTCTTCCATCGACTGATTCATTGTTATCATTTGTTCGAGCTGGGAAAAGGTTGCCATCTGGGCAATAAATTCACGGTCTTGCATTGGATTTAACGGGTCCTGGTTTTGCAATTGGGTTACCAATAACTTTAAAAATGCATCTTTTCCCAATGTATTATTATTTGTAGAACTCTGTTTGGCATTTGATAAATAATAACTTGAATCTATAGTATTCGTCATGAAATCACCTAAATTTCATAATTTAATAGTGTTGCCTTAAAAGTTTCCATGAAATCTTCATTATTTTGTTCATCTTTTTTTTCTTCATGTTGTTGATATCCACGTTGATCATTATTTTGGTTAGGCTGTTGATGATTAAATCTTTCCTGCTGAATATCATCAAGAAAATCAATCCGATTAATTGGGATATTTTGCTGCACGAGTGCTTGTTTTAATGCTTGAGATTGCGACTCTAATAACTCTCTAGCACTTGTCGTTGACGAAATAATCTTTGCAACAAGTTCATTATGCTGTTGAATGAGTTCAATTTTTAATGTGCCTAAATGTTCTGGCTTTAACTGGATAGTCAACTTTTGTACTTGACCGTTTTGGTAAAATTTACTTTTGGCTAAAAGTGTTTCAAAATCTTTTATAAAACGTTCCATCGTGACCGGCTTGTTCCCTTCCAATAATTGAAGCGATCCACTTGTGTTAGGAGTTTGGACAGTTCCCGCTTCTATTGGCTTTCCTGATAATTGTTGATTTTGACCGGTTTCATCTGATCCAAATTTTGGCAGTTCACTGACATCAATCACTTCATTGTTATTGACCATATGCGATGATGGTGCATCTCCGGAACTTTTCATATCAACGTTCCGAATCGTTAAATAGGGCTGTTTACTTCTAAACACCGAAAGATCTTCAACCTTCTTATCTGTAACCAACTTAGCAAAAGCTTCTTGCAATACAGCCGATTTTTTCATATCTGCTTGTAAAGTTTGATAAAAGGTTTTTATTATCTTTTCCTGTTCTTGTGTAAGCAGGTTGCCGGGATGTTTATTATCATTCATGAGTTGATAGAGAACAGCCGCGGTCTTAACCACATTTGTGAAACTTTGACTTTGATCTAAGTGAACCACTTGAGTAAAATCAAATTGGTTCAGGAATTGCAAAAGATTAACGAAACCTTGAAGATTTCCTTGATCTTTATTTACCTCTTCCAAAAGTTGTTGAATTTGTTCTTGAATCTGTTCGTCTTCTGTTCCATTATCCTTCGTTTCTTTAAGTAAAAAACCGAGAATATTCTGGATGGAAGTTAATAAATCACCTGCGTCAATACCAGTAAGTTCCAATAGCTTTTCCAAATTTAACGAATCATCTTTACTTGCTTCCGGATGGCCTAATCCTTCAAGTAAAGCTAGTTCTCCTTGGTTTATATTCTGTCCTTGGTTAACATTCTTTCCTTGGTTGGCATTTTCCTCAAGTAAATGATTTGCAAACAAAGCCAGTAACTGTTCAAAACTGCCGACTTGTCCCTCTTGGCTAACTAGCGGGTCATGATTTTGTTGCGGATTTGTTAATAAAACTTGCGAATTGCCCGAGACACTGATCATGTTTTCACCTCCTTTCAAGTTTACATAGTTTTATTGATTAGCTAATTTAGCGGTGAAATTGGCGGCCTTTTCTACCGGCATTTTTTCCAGAATCCGTGCCAATGTATCCTCTTTTAAATCGGTCATAATATTAAGCGCTGTTGTTTCATCCATTTGTGCCAAAATATTTGCGGCACTTTGTGGTTTCATCTTTTCATATGTTTTGATAACTTCATTCCATTGCGTATCTGTTTCATTTTGTCCATTTGCATTTTCATTTCCCGGCTCTGCTTGGTTATTTTGGTTCGTTTCAAAATTTTTCTTCTCTTCTTGTAAAGTTGCTATTTCTTGGTCTTTCTTTTCTAATTCCGACTGCAAATCTTCAACTTTTTTTTCCTGATTTTTTAATTGGGCCTGAAGTTTATTGATTTGCTGATCATATTCTTCTATTGAAGTGGTTGCCATATCCTTACTGGAAAACAAACTTCCAATGACAGGTATTTTTGCTGCTTCCTGAAAAATATTCAATCCCGAAACTGTGGATATAATGAGAACAATGGTTAGAATGAGCAAAAAAGGGATGATGACAAAATAAAATAGCTTCTTTAAAATTCCCGATTTGTTTTCTTCCATTGTTTTATTTTCCTCTCTCATTGTGACATTACTTCTCCCTCGCCACGATTTGCATAGAAATTTCGTCCATTACTTTACGATCTTCCACATCCAGAAAATGGAGAAATTTTTCGTATTCTTTGCTTTTCATCTTTTCCATTTTTTTAACTTCAATATTTTTTTCAATCAGGCGTTGTTCCTCTTCCTGCATATGTTTGCGGGCATGAAAGACTAATTGTTGGTAGCTGTCAATTTCTTTTTGTAAATTTAATAAATAATGTTGTCCTAAACGAATTTCCTGGATACTGACCCCGGATTCAATTTTTTTTAATTGCTGTTCTTCAATATCTTCCTTTTTCTTCAATAATTGATAAAGTTTTTCTGCGACATCTTCAAACTTACGGATGGCTTTTTCATACATAAATACCTGCTCTTCTTTTTCTTTTTCACGCAAGTCTAAAAGTTTTTCCAGTTTAAATGTGAATTTCACTGATAATCACCTGCGAAAAGTTTATTTAATAAAGTAATACTTTCTTCCATTGAAATTTTTTCATCCGTTCGTTGTTTTAAATATGAAATGATTTTTGGATAATACTCAATGGCTTTATCGATTTCCTTTGAAGAGCCCTTTTTATAAGCACCTATGTTGATTAAATCCTCCGATTGTTCATACGTATTTAATAAATCTCTAAAACGGTTGGCGGCATCAACATGCTCTCTAGTAACTAAAGAGTTCATTAATCTACTGATACTTTTCAAGATATTGATGGCAGGGTATTGCCCTTTATTAGCTAAATTTCTGTCTAATACAATATGTCCGTCCAATATCCCACGAACAGTATCCGCAATTGGTTCATTAAAATCATCACCATCAACGAGTACGGTGTAAATCGCCGTAATGGATCCATTTGCATTAGTACCGGTCCGTTCCAGTAAAATGGGCAACATGGAAAAGACAGAGGGTGTGTATCCTTTCGTTGCCGGAGGTTCACCGGTTGCCAGTCCTACTTCTCTTTGTGCCATCGCAATCCGGGTGACGGAATCCATCATCAGCATCACATCTAAACCTTTGTCGCGATAATATTCTGCTATTGCCGTTGCAGTATACGCACCTTTAATTCTCATCAAGGCAGGTTGATCACTTGTCGCTGCCACTACAATCGAACGTTTTAACCCTTCTGGACCGAGATCATGTTCAATAAATTCTCGAACTTCCCTACCTCGTTCACCGATTAATGCTATTACATTTAAGTCTGCTTTTGTATTTCGGGCAATCATCCCCAGCAATGTACTTTTCCCAACACCACTACCTGCAAAAATACCGATTCGTTGCCCTTTTCCAATCGTTAATAAGCCGTCAATGGAACGAACACCAACTTCTAACGGTTTCGTAATTGGCGGCCGATGAAGCGGATTGGGAGGTTTTCGTTCAGTTGGCCAGCT
This sequence comes from Caldibacillus sp. 210928-DFI.2.18, assembly GCF_020554505.1. Classification (NCBI taxonomy): domain Bacteria; kingdom Bacillati; phylum Bacillota; class Bacilli; order Caryophanales; family Bacillaceae; genus Caldibacillus; species Caldibacillus sp. 210928-DFI.2.18. The sequence goes on along the minus strand of NZ_JAJCHL010000007.1, from coordinate 9,468 downwards.
ACGTAAATTATCAGGGAGGAGCGAACCATCCAACGGTTTTCCCATGGAATCAAGTACATTCCCTATCAATGCATCCCCTACTTTAATATCCAAAGGTTTTTCCGTACTTTCTACCAACCAGCCCGGAGCAATATCACTTACCGTTGTAAAAGGCATAATATAGACATTTTCGTCTTTAAATCCGACGACCTCTCCTAATATTTTTTTCTTCCCTGAGCCGCTTTTCGGATAAATGTAACAAATATCGCCAATCGAACAAGTGGGTCCTTTTGATTCAATCATGATTCCCACAACTTGTTTAACCCGGCCGTATCGTTTGTAAGTATCAATGGTTGCAAGATGATGTACTAAATCGATTGCTTTCATTCTTCATCACCAATGAATAGTTCAAACAATTTCTTTTTTATTTCCCGGAGTTGGGTATCAAGACCGACATCCATCCGTAATCCATCCGTTTCAATTATACAGCTCGTTTCTGATAAATTTTCGTCAGGATAAATATATAGTTGTCCATCATGAAAATGAGGCAAAAGTTCATCTCTTTTGTTGACAAGTAAGGCATAACGGCTCGGATTTACATAAATTTGAATCTCTTTATAATTTTTCACTTCATCAATTGCCTTTTTTACTAACGGTAAAAACCTTTCTTCATTTTCATGTAAACTTGAGCAAAGAATTTTTTCAGCAACTTTAAGACTTAAAGTCAAGATTGTTTGTTCGGATTTACCGACACAATTTTGGTATTCAATCTTTGCCTCATCAACAATGGACTTAGCAAATTGAATAAGTTCTTCCACTTCACGATAACCTTTTTCTTGACCAAGTTGAATTCCTTTTGAATAACCTTCATGATGCGCTTGTTGGTAAATTTTCTCTTTTTCCTCGGCAAATAACCGCTTTTCTTTTTCTATTTGCCGGCGAATTTGATCTGCTTCTTGATTTGCACGTTCAACAATTAAATTTGCTTCTTTAGTAGCCTTTTCGATTTGTTCATTATTTTGAAGAGATTGAATGGATCCGTCTGTTTCTTCATGTGGTTGTCTTGAACGATTCATTGTCAATAAACGGATCGTTATTTTTTCTTCCATTTCATCTGTATAGGTTCTTTTAATAACGTTAGACAATGATATCATCTCCTCCCCCACGAACAATAACGATTTCTCCTGCCTCTTCCAGTCCACGAATGATCGAAACGATCCTTCCTTGCGCCTCCTCAACATCACGTAAACGGACAGGCCCCATAATCTCAAGTTCTTCTTTAAATGTATCACGCATCCGTGTTGACATATTTCGAAAGATGATTTCTTTCACTTCATCACTGGCGACTTTTAGTGCAAGCAGTAAGTCTTCATTTTCGCAATCTCGAATAATCATTTGAATAGCACGATTATCAAGAGTGACAATATCTTCAAAGACAAACATCCGTTTCTTAATTTCTTCTGCCAGCTCAGGATCTTTCTTTTCCAAACCTTCGAGTATTGTTCTCTCTGTCGCCCGATCGACACCGTTTAATACTTCCACAATCGCCTCTATACCACCGGTTTGCGTATAATCATGCGTAAATGTTGCGGAAAGTTTTTGTTCCAATATTTGTTCTACCTCATAAATTACTTCCGGTGATGTGCTGTCCATTAAAGCTATTCTCCTAGCAACATCCGCCTGCATTTCCTCAGGTAAATTGGATAAAATGGTTGCTGCCTGGTTAGCGTCTAAATAGGAAAGGATTAATGCGATCGTTTGCGGGTGCTCATTTTGAATAAAATTTAATATTTGATTTGGATCCGCTTTTCTGGCAAAATCAAACGGTCTCACTTGTAATGCTGAAGTCAAACGATTGAGTATGGCTGTTGCCTGCTCACTTCCTAAAGCTTTCTCTAGTATCATTTTTGCATAGCCGATCCCGCCTTGGGAAATATAATCTTGAGCTAAGGCAAGATTATGGAATTCCTCAATAACTTCTTCTTTCTTATCAGCTGTAACATTTTTTATCGTGGAAATTTCCAATGTTAATTTTTCAATTTCTTCCTCTGTTAAATATTTATAAACAGATGCTGATACGTCGGGACCAAGCGAGATGAGAAGGATAGCGGCTTTTTGTTTTCCGGTCAATTCTTTTTTTTCAGCCAAAAAATCACCTCCTTACTCTTGAGAAAGCCATGTACGTATTAGTTTGGCAAATTCATCTGGTTTTTCTTTTGCCATCTTTTCAATTTGGTTCTTTCTAATCATTTCTTCTGTTTCTTTCGGTTCATTTAAATCCGGAACATATAGCGGTTCTTGTTTTGTTTCAATAACTTCTTCTTCAACCTCTAGTTCTTCCCGTCGTTTACGTAAAAACAAAATGAGTAAAACAATAATCACAAGTGCCAGAATACCGATGATGATATAACCCAAAACAGGAAAACTATTTTTTGCTGTTTGACTTGGATTCGTCGCTTTTCCTAATAACGGTTGGAAAGTGACAGAAATTTTATTTTCAATATCCGCATCGGTCAAATTACCGTTATTATCGGATTTATCAATTGAGGTGCGGACAATTGTGCTTAACATATCCTGAATTGCTTGCTCTACCTCCGTCGAAACAGAATCGGGATTTTTGGCATTTGGCGGTTCAACAATCACTTGGATTCCCAAGTCGCGAATTTTAAAAGGACTTTCAACAATTTCTTTACGGATTTTATTCACTTCATAATTGATCGTTTCTTCCGTTTTTTCGTAATCCCCATTACCTGTTGTTCCTTCCGTATAACCGGTCAAAGTATCTCCGGTATCTTCTGCTTGTGGAACGCCACCGTTTGCAGCATTTTCACCTGTGTATGTTTCACTGATTCGTTGAGCGCTGACAGCAATTCCTTCCATATTTTCTTCATCAACAGGTTCGACTAGGTTTTCTTCACGGCTCTCTTGTGTAAAGTCGATATCGGCCGTCACCGATACAGCTACTTTATTTTGACCCATCAACGTACCCAGCATGCTCTGAACCTGCCGTTGTATATCACGTTCTATTTCTTTTTTAACAGCAAATTGATTTTGTAAATCTGTTCCATTTGAAGAATTTTTTGCATTTTCTAAGTCATAGTACTCAAAATTTTGATCCATGATGACGATATTATCAGTAGGAAGGTTTGGTACTGATTTTGATACAAGTGTATACAATGCTTTAATTTGTCCTTCCGAAAAATCGTATCCGGATTCTGTTGTTAACACAATTGATGCGGAAGCTTCTTCATTTTGGTCCTTGACGAAGATGCCATTTTCCGGAAGGGTAATCATGACATTTGCATCTTTAATTCCGTCAATGCTTTTAATCAAGTTGGCCAGCTCGGTTTGCATAGCATCCAATTTCATGACATCAAACTCATTATCTGTCATGCCAAGCCCGGCGTTTTCACTAAAAAATGAGTAATCGATACTGCCTGTTTTAGGAATTCCTTCTGCCGCCAGTTCCACAAGTAATGTGTTAACAGATTCTTTAGGTACGTTTATTGTCGTACCGCCATCTGTAATTTCAGATCGAATCCCTTTTGCATCTAGCGCCTCTTTTATGCTCCCTGTTTCTGCTGGAGTGAGATTACTGTATAAAGGAACCATCGTTGTTCTCGTAGTAAAAAAAACAAGAACAGAAACAATTATAATAAATAAAATAATTGAACCGATCAAAAGGAACTTATGACGTTTTGTTTTCCCCTGCCAATTATTTTTTATTTTCTCTATTGTGTTTTGCAACGTTTCTTTCATCTATCTCTCTCCGAACAGTGATTTTTAATTAAAGTACCTCAAATATCTTTTGCTTTTTAGACTTGCATTCTCATAATTTCTTGGTAAGCTTCAACTACTTTATTACGTACTTCCATTGTTGCTTGTAATGTAATGGAAGCCTTTTGGGAAGCAATCATAACATCATGCAATTCTACGTTTTCTCCTAAAGCCATTTTCTTTGTTAAGTTGTCAGACTGTATTTGAGCATCATTTACTTGATTAATGGCATCCTTTAAAAAACTCGAGAATGTTTTTTGTGCTTTATACGGAGTAACTGCCGATTGATTCGCCTCCGAAACAGCACCGACATTCAAAGAAATCGGGTTGATTGCCAACAGTAACACCTCCTATATTAGATTTTACTATCGAAAACTATGTATCTATCATTCATTCACCATATTCTATTTTCCAATGTCCAATGCTTTGACTAACATAGATTTTGAAGCATTAAAGACGGTAACATTCGCTTCGTAAGATCTTGTTGCACTAATTAAATCAACCATTTCCTTTAAAGGATCCACATTTGGCATCTGTACATAACCATTTTCATTTGCATCAGGATGTTCAGGGTTAAAAACAAGTTTATAAGGTGTTTCGTCTTCTACAATTCTTGAAACTTTTACACCCGAGGTTACCGTATCTTTATTCATCGCCTTATTTAATAAAGTTGAAAATTGTTCACCCTTTGGTTCCAGAACAACCATTTTCCGGCGATAAGGAACCCAATTGCCATTTACGTATTCTGCACGGGTAGAGTCAATATTGGCAATATTTGACGATATTACATCCATCCGTAATCTTTGTGCTGTCAATGCACTGGAAGTAATGTTCAGACCTGAAAACAATTTTATTTGCCTCCCTTAATAACCGATTGGAGCGTTTGAAACTTCCCGCTTATTCTATCGATTAACGCATTGTAATAAATTTGGTTTTCCGCCAATTTTGTCATTTCTTGATCGACATCGACACTATTGCCGCTTTCATTATATTGGATATTATTTTTTACAATTGTTACAGTTCCATTTTCTGAAGGTGAGAAGGGTATATGTTTATTGTTTGTTATTTGTGCAGATAAGTGTTTTGTATTTTTTAACTCATTTTTTAATACTGTTTTAAATGGTAATGCCTCTTGTGCCTTATAATTTGGCGTGTCAACATTGGCAATATTTTGCGAAATAACTTTTTGTTTTGTTGTTGAGTAATCCAGTGCTTGACCCAAAATAGAAATTGTATCAGAAAATATTTTCATCCCAGTCTACTCCTTGTCATCAAATTGACATAAAACACATATATACGACAAATTTCGCATTCTTCATCTATTTTAAATCGTAATGTAGATAATGTCTATAAGAGGTCCCAATATATTCATAGGTAATTCTCCCTATTTTTCCTATGTGAACAAAAAAATCATGCCATTATTACTAAAAAAATGACATTGTTTTTTATTATTCGACATATCATAGTAATTTTCCTTCTATTGTGACAAAAATTTCAAAAAGAAAAAGTGCGACCATCTTCCTGCTCTCATCCACTAGGAGCATAATTGTCCTGTGAAAAAAGAACTAGGCATGGCCGCACTCTTTCATACATTCATTTATTTATTATGATCTAACTTTTTCAAGTTCTTCTAAAAACTTATCGTTCAATACTTTAATAAACGTACCTTTCATACCTAAAGAACGAGATTCGATGACACCGGCACTTTCTAATTTTCTCAATGCATTGACGATGACTGAACGGGTAATTCCTACTCGGTCGGCAATTTTCGATGCGACAAGTAGACCTTCTTTTCCGTTTAATTCTTCAAAAATATGTTCAATTGCTTCTAATTCACTATAAGAAAGTGAACTGATTGCCATTTGCACAACTGCTTTACTACGTGCTTCTTCTTCAATTTCTTCCGATTTTTCACGTAAAATTTCCATACCGACAACAGTAGCACCATATTCAGCTAAAAGCAGATCATCATTATTAAATTCACGACCTAAACGGGAAAGAATCAATGTTCCCAATCTCTCGCCACCGCCGTTAATTGGTACAATAGTCGTTAAACCTGTATTAAATAGTTCTTTATTTTCGACTGGAAATGCAGTGTATTCACTGTTTACATCTATGTTTGCTGTTGTTTCAATAACATTGAATAAACTCTTTGTATATTCTTCCGGGAATTGACGATCTTCTAACATTTGTTTCATTCGATCGTTTTCAATTTGCTCGGTAATGGCATATCCTAATAATTTTCCTCTTCTGCTTACGATAAACACATTTGCATCAATAACTTCACATAAGGTTTCCGACATTTCCTTAAAGTTAACTGGTTTTGCTCCTGCGCTTTGTAACATTGCATTAATCTTTCTTGTTCTTGATAATAGTTCCATTATTCTTCCTCCTAATAATTTGAATTTTGCTTTGAATATTATTTCGACATTGCTAAATTGCAGGTGTTGAAGCACTGCTAGAGAATAAATCGACTTAAATCCTTATCTTTTACGATAACTTCAAGTTTTTCGTCAACATATTGGGCATTTATTACAATTTTCTCCAGCGAAATCTCAGGAGCCTCAAATGAGAGATCCTCAAGTAATTTTTCCATGATTGTATGTAATCTTCTTGCTCCAATATTATCTGTTTGTTGATTTACTTCAAATGCAACTTCAGCAATTCTATGAATAGCATCGTCAGAAAATTCTATTTTTATACCTTCTGTTTCCAATAATGCAACATATTGTTTGATAATGGCATTATTCGGCTCAACAAGAATCCGAATGAAATCTTCAATTAGTAATTTATTGAGCTCAACACGGATTGGAAATCTTCCCTGTAACTCAGGGATCAAGTCCGATGGTTTTGCCGTATGGAACGCACCTGCTGCAATAAATAATATGTGATCCGTTTTTACCGGACCATATTTCGTTACAACGGTTGAACCTTCAACAATTGGTAAAATATCCCGCTGTACACCTTCCCTGGAAACGTCAGCTGAATTATTTGAACTTTTGCTGGTAATTTTATCAATTTCATCAATGAAGATGATACCGGTTTGTTCAGCACGGAAAATTGCTTCTTGGATAACCTCATCCATATCAATAAGTTTGTTTGCTTCCTCATTAATTAATATTTTTCGTGCGTCTTTTACCGGCAGTTTTCTTTTCTTTTTCTTTTTAGGTAACAGGCTAGTTAGAGCATCCTGCATATTCATACCCATCTGTTCAATGCCGGTCCCCTGAAACATATCAAACATGGAAGGTTGTTGTTCTTCGATTTCGATGGTAACAATTTCCTCTTCTAATTCACCATTCGCAAGTTTTTCCCGGATCAATCTTCTCTTTTCAGCTCTGTTTAATTCATCTGAATCATTTTTCAACTGTTCCTCTTGATTCGGTTGACTGCTATTACCAAACAACATTTCAAACGGGTTTTTAAAATTCGTTTCTTTTTTGCCGGATGGAACGAGAATGTCGACAAGACGATTATTTGCATTTTCTTCTGCTTTTTCTTTTACTTGTAGCATCATTTCTTGTTTCACTAACCGTACGCTCGTTTCCACTAGGTCACGAACCATGGATTCGACATCACGTCCAACATAGCCTACTTCTGTAAACTTAGTCGCTTCAACCTTTACGAACGGCGCTTTTACCAATTTGGCAATTCTTCTTGCTATTTCCGTTTTACCAACACCGGTCGGACCAATCATTAAAATATTTTTTGGAATAATCTCATCACGAATTTTGTCAGGCAATAAACTTCTTCGGTATCGATTACGTAGTGCAATGGCTACAGCTCTTTTTGCCGCCGTTTGACCAACGATAAATTGATCTAACCTCTCGACTATTTGCCGCGGAGTTAATTCAATAGACTTTTTCATTTCAACCATTTTGTTTCACTCCTTAAATGAACCCCGTCGTTAAATCTCTTCAACAATAATGTTTCCATTTGTAAAAACACAAATGTTTGCAGCGATCTCTAAGGACGCTTTTGCAATTTCTTTAGCTGACAGACTTTCACCGGCAAATTGTTTTAGCGCTCTTCCAGCAGCCAATGCATAATTTCCACCGGACCCAATTGCTAGAATATCATCATCAGGTTCAATCACTTCACCTGTGCCCGATATAAGTAGCATTTCTTTTTTATCCATGACAATGAGCATTGCTTCCAACTTTCGTAATACCCGGTCACTCCTCCAAAGTTTCGCCAATTCCACTGCGGCTCTTTGCAAGTTCCCGTTAAATTCTTCTAATTTTCCTTCAAACATTTCAAAAAGAGTGAATGCATCAGCGACTGAGCCGGCAAAACCTGCCAATACTTTGCCGCCATAAAGTCTCCGCACTTTTCTAGCTGTATGTTTCATTACAACGGAGTTCCCTAAAGTTACCTGACCATCACCAGCCATTGCACCCTTGCCATTATGATGAATGGCGAAAATAGTTGTTGCGTGAAATTGTTCCACTCCCATGCCTCCTTTTACTCAAGCACGCGGATGATGTGCAAGATAAGTTTTTTTTAAATGCTCTTTTGTAAGATGTGTATATGTCTGAGTAGACGATATGGAAGAATGGCCGAGCAATTCTTGAACCGTTCGTAAATCCGCGCCACGGTTCAATAAATGGGTTGCAAAAGAATGTCTGATCATATGTGGATGAATATGTTTATTCATTCCTGATTGTTTGATCATTTCATCAAAAATATATCGAATACCTCTTGCTGTAAGGGGAGTACCCTTTTGGTTCACAAAAAGATACGGATGGTTTTGTTTACCCATCAGTTTTTTACGACCATATTCAATATATTCGTGAATTGCTTGATTGGCAAATTTTCCATACGGTACATAGCGCTCTTTATTTCCTTTTCCTTTTACAAGAAGAATCGATAAATGTTGGTCTAAATCACTAAGCTTAATCCCCGCACATTCACTTACGCGTATACCTGTAGCATATATGATTTCCAGCAGAGCTTTGTCCCTTTGACCAGCTGGTGTTGAGCAGTCAACGGATTGAAAAAGAACTTCAAGTTCTTCTTCGTAAAAGAAGTCAGGAAGCTTTTTTTCCAATTTTGGTAAGGAAACTTGAGCAAAAGGATTCGTGTCTACTTTAGATTCTCTCATTAAAAACTTAAAGAAGGAACGGATGCTTGAAATTTTTCGAGAAATCGTTTTCTTTGCAAATCGTTGCTCAAATAATTTGGTTAAATATAAACGTGCATCTTGATGGGTAACCTCATTAATGCTTGGAATAGCTTGTTCATCCATGAACATGAAAAAAGTTTTCAATTCATGTTCATAACTGTCGATCGTGAGTTGTGAGTAATTTTTTTCCAGCTGCAAATATTCGATGAACTCCTTAAGCAATAAATTTACATTTTCCATCCGTTTCACCTCTTTAGGTGGCTACTTCATACTACCATAAATTTTTGAATATTGCAATAGGTGTTCACGATTTATTCATAAATTTCTGAAAAGCCTCACGCTGTAAAGAAGTTTTCAATTTCAGCAGATAATGAGTCAATTTTCGACAACACGCAACATTGAACATTATTACACACATATATATATTTTGTCCATAAAAAAAATCTATAATAACCGTTAAATTTTGAAAGTTTTTTGAAAGGGAAAGCAAACCATTATTTTAATGAATTAGAATCCATAAAAAACTTATAAGTAAGAAAAGCGCAGAGCGCCCGCTTAGCGACGTACAAACTGGAGCGCCCCGCAAT